>NZ_JBEXSD010000046.1:0-48724 GCF_040613495.1 Nocardioides sp. NPDC006273
TCCACTCGTGGGCGTGCGCGTGTGCTGCAGGAGGCGCTCGACGGGTCGCTCGTCGGTGGGCTCGGCGACCCTGCGGTGGGAGAGGCTCGTTGACGAACAGGCGCGCCAGGCTCCAGGCCGCGAGCCCGAAGCCGAGGAACACCAGGGGCACCAGCAGCCAGCCGACGACGGCCATCCACGCGGGAGCGCAGTCCTCGCTCAGGCCGAGGAGCCCGGTCGCCGCGGTCCCGGCGATGCCGGTCAGGCTGGCGCCGACGGCGACCCCGACCGCGGCGACGATCACGGTCATCGACCGTCTGCGCAGCTCGTCGTCGCCGGCGTCGGTCGCGGCCAGGCCGCGGGGGCGGCGTACGACGGCGGCGGCTGCGGCCAGGGCGGTCAGCAGGACGATGCCGAGCATGATCGCCAGCGGGACCGCGTAGTACGAACCCGGGTAGGGGCCGCGCGCCTGGGCGAAGGCCTCCGTCTGGCACCCGATGGCCCGCATGCCGCCCAGGGAGCCGTCCTCCTGCGCGGTGAGCGTGCCCAGGAAGAGCGTCGCGACGAGCAGGGCGAGGCCGATCCCGACCGCGTACGACGACCCTCCGGGGAGGTAGCCGGTCAGCGATCTCGGTTGCAGCGACGCCGTTCGGGGGCCGCTCGGCCGCGGAGCGCGGGCGATGGTCTCGCCTGCGGCCACGCCGAGGAGTACGCCGAGGCCGAACCCGGCAGGGGCGATCATCGTGCCGACTCCGTAGTCGGGCACCAGCAGCGCCACGAGGTCGCCCGGCGTCCCGAACGTGGCGGGGTCCGCCAAGACGGCAGCGATGAGCAGGCCCAGCGCGATGCCGAGCAGCCGGAGCTGCCACACCCGTCTCCACTCTTTGGCGGGCGTGATCTTGCTGCTGCGGCTCTTGGTGGCCAGGGCGAAGCACCCCATCACGACCAGGAGCACCACGACAACGACGAGCGCCAGCTCGATCAGTCCGATGCCGAACACGGGGGCCTCCTTCAGGCTATTTGTTCCAAGCATTCGATACAAAGCTCTTTGTGTCAACCGGGTGATACAAACTGGCGTTTCTAGCACCCGGCGCTATCGCACACATCGGTCAGCGGCCGCGATACCGCACAGGCCGGCCGGGACGGCGAAGCACGGAGCAGCAACGCACGGAGCAGGGGAGCGGCGCCTCAGGACTCGGTGAAGGGCTGCAGGTCGGGGTCATCGACGGCGTAGGACCTCACCGGACCGGCGGGAGTCTCGGCGGTCTCGAAGCGCACGGTCACGACACCCCGCCCCGAGCCCCACACCCAGCCTCGACCCATCTCCGCGTGGACGACGTCCATCCCGGCCGCCCAGGTCGGCCGTCGTGCCGGCTCGGGCAGCGGCAGGTCCGGCTCGGTGTCCTCGTCGGTGTCGTCGCCGAAGAGGTCCTCCTGGATCCAGTCTGCGAGACCGGAGACGCCCACCCCGAGAAGGCGTACGCCGCCGGCCGTCTCGCCGGCGGTGAACAGCTCGCCGAGCAGGGCCCTGGCCAGGCGGGCGATGGCGCCGGCCTGGTCGGTCGGCCCGGGCAAGGTCGCCGAGCGGTTGATCGTGGTGAAGTCGTAGAGCCTGACCTTGATCGTGATCGTGCGGCCCGAGAGACCGTTCTTCTTCAGCCGCGCGGCGACCTCGGTGGCCTGTCGGGTGAGGATCTGCTCCATCAGCGGCCGGTCGGTCAGGTCGGTGTCGTAGGTGCCCTCCACGCTGACCGACTTCGCCTCACGCTCGGGCTCGACCCGACGGTCGTCCTGGGCCCTGGCCAGCTGGTGGAGGTTGGTGCCGTGGGACCTGCCCACCAGGCGTACGAGCTCCTCGACGCTGACCCGCTCCAGGTCGGCCACCGTGTGGATGCCCGCGCGGCGCAGGCGCTCGGTGGTGGCAGGGCCGACGCCGGGGATCACCTTGACGTTCATCGGGCGGAGCAGGTCGAGCTCGGTGCCGGGCGCCACCACGACAAGCCCGTCGGGCTTGTCGAGGTCGCTGGCGATCTTGGCGATGAACTTCGAGCTGGCCAGACCGACGCTCGCGCTCAGGCCGCCGGTGACCTCGGCGACCTCGGCACGGATCCGGGCAGCGGTCTCGGTCACGGTGTCGACCTCCAGGTCAGGGAGGTCGGCGGCGGCGAGATCGACGAAGGCCTCGTCGAGGGAGAGCGGCTCGACCAGCGGCGACAGCTCGCGCAGGATCCCGAAGACCTGCTCGCTGACCAACTTATAGGCATGGAAGCGCGGGTAGAGGAAGGCGGCGTGTCCGCACAGCGCGCGGGCCTCCCGCGTCGACATCGCCGAGCGGACCCCGAAGACCCTGGCCTCGTAGGAGGCCGTGCTGACCACGCCGCGTCCGCTGATGCCGCCCACGATCACCGGTTTGCCGCGCAGGGACGGCTTGTCGCGCTGCTCGACGGAGGCATAGAACGCGTCGAGGTCGAGGTGCATCACCGACGCGTGCGCTCTCATGGTGGCAACCTATCGGGGGACGGGGACAATCTCTCCTGCGCCAGTTACCGTCCACAGGTGCGATTGGGGCCGGGGTTGTCCACAGGCGCGCCAATTGGCCACGAAATTGTCGGTGGGTCGCGGGGAGTGTGTCCGTATGACCACGAAACTCTCCATCGCCCGCCCCGAGGATGTCTTGGCGGCAGTCCCTGTCCTGCTCGGGTTCCAGCCCGAGAAGTCGATCGTCATGCTGACGTTCGGCGGTGTCCACCAGGTCCACGGCCGGATCGATCTGCCGCCTCCCGACGAGGTCGAGGTCTGTCTCGACAGTCTGCTCCTGCCGGCGGTCCGCCATCAGGTACGCGGCGTCCTGCTCGTCCTCTACGACAGCGGTCCGCGCTTCGGTGCGAAGCTCGCTCGCCGTCTGGCCGAGAGGCTCGCCGAGAGCGACATCGACCTGATGGGCTGCCTGCGGGTCCAGGGTGAGCGGTGGTTCGACCCGCTCGGGTTCCATGACGTCCCCGCCGACGGCGTGCCCTTCGATGTCGATGTGCACCCGATCCTCGCCCAGGCGGTCTACGACGGCCACCTGGTGCGCCGCTCCCGCACCGAGCTGGCAGCCTCCATCGCCGCTGTCCCCGCAGCCGTCGCCGAGACCGAAGCGGCGCTGGGCGAGGCCCCGCCGATGAAGCTCTACGAGGTCGGCCGCCTGGTCGACGACGCGGTCGCCGGGACGGTGCTGTCCGCCGGCCAGGTCGCCTCGCTGCTGCTTGCGCTGCGCGACCCGCAGGGACGCGATGCTGCCTGGGGTGGGATGACCCGCGATGAGGCCAAGGCCCACGTGCGTCTGTGGACCGACGTCGTACGTCGCAGCCCCGAGGTCCACGTCGCCCACCCCGCGGCGGTGCTGGCCTTTGCGGCCTGGCTGGGCGGCGACGGCGCGCTCGCCTGGTGCGCTCTCGACCGCTGCTTCGCGAGCGAGCGTCACCACGGCCTCGGGGTGCTGGTCGCGCAGATGCTCGACGGGGCGGTTGCGCCGGCGGCGTGGGAGGAGGCGCTCGGTTCCTCGGACCTTCCGGCCTGGGGCCCGCCCTAGTCGTTGCGGTAGCGCAGTCGCTTCCACCGGCGGGCCAGCCCCGAGCGCGGATCGACCCACGCGTTCCGGGTCACGACGACGTATGTCAGGGGTGCCTTGATCTCGCGGAACGCCTGCCGGGCGGCGGCGAGCCAGCGGAGGTCGACGTCCTCGACCTCCAGGTCACCGGCGCGGGTCAGCCACACGATCGGGTCGGGTACACCCACCCTGCGCCGCATGCTGTGGATGATGTCGGCACGAAGCCACTGATCCGTGGGCTCGTCCTCACGATGGGCGTGAACGACTTCCTTGCCGCCCGGGATGCCGAGATGCACGAGCGCGAGGAACGAGCGTCGGTGCTCGCTGGCGGTGTGGTCGAGCACCGCGCGTCTCAGGCGGTTCTCGAGCACCGGCGAGAGCGGCTCGTGCAGTCCTTCGACGCTCGTCTCGGACACGGCGGACACGACAGAGGTGGAGGCCATGGACCCAGAGTGCAACGGATGCCCGATCGGCGCGACCCGCTATCCACAGGCATGACCTCATGATGTGTTGCCGGATGAGGCAAGATGGCTCTCATGCCTTCGCTCAACATCACCGGCGACGAGGCCGCTGACAAGCTGCTGTCCGAGGATCCGTTCGCGCTGTTGCTGGGCATGGCCCTCGATCAGCAGTATCGGATGGAGGATGCGTTCAAGGGAGGTCACAAGCTGGTGACCCGCCTGGGCCATCTGGATCCTGCCAAGATCGCCGAGATGGATCCCGACGAGTTCAAGACGGTCGCCTCGACCCCGCCGGCGATCCACCGGTTCCCCGGCTCGATGTCGGCGAAGGTGCAGGGGATCGCGACCATCGTCACCAACGAGTACGGCGGCGATGTCACCCGGCTGTGGGCCGAGGCCGGCAGCGGCAAGGACCTGCTCAAGCGGGTCCAGGCGCTTCCGGGGTTCGGGAAGCAGAAGGCGCAGATCTTCGTCTCGCTGCTGGCCAAGCAGCTGGGAGTGCGACCGGAGGGCTGGGAGGAGGCCGTCGGCGACTACTCGCTGGATGGTTACCGTTCTGTGGCTGACGTCGTCGACGTTGAGTCGTTGCAGAAGGTGCGTGACTACAAACAGCAGAAGAAGGCCGCAGCCAAAGCATCCGAATGAGTCACTGGCGGAAACGCGCCCCGGATGGGGACTGTTCACCATCACCGTGGCAGAATGAATCTGCGGCTCTTGACGACCCCGGGCCCTGCCGCGCCCAAACTGAGTTTTTGATAAGTCTCGACCAAGTTCGACGGAGAGGTGTTCGTGTCCTCGAACGCGCGCAAGATACCCGCTGAGGTACTCGCCCACCCTGCCGTGAAGGCACTGATCGACCAGGCCAAGCCGACTGGACGGGTGAGCCCAGACCAGGTCCGCCAGGCCAGCGAGGACGCCGCGGTCGAGCCCAGGCATCTCAAGGCGCTGCTCGGCCACCTGAGCACGCTCGGCATCTCGGTGGACCTCGGCACCGCGGTGACCAGCCGTGCCGCGGCGGCGACGACCTCGACCCGCAAGACGACCACGGCCAAGGCGCCGGCGAAGAAGGCCGCCGCCAAGAAGGCCGAGGCCGAGAAGCCGGCCAAGAAGGCCGCGGCGAAGAAGGCCGACGCGCCTGAGCCCAAGAAGACCACCGAGATCGATGAGGACGGCGAGGAGATCATCCTCGAGGATGTCGAGGTCGACGTCGACGACATCGTCGTCGACGACTCGGAGACCGAGACGGACGCCCCGGTCGTCGTCCCGGTCGGCCCCGACGGCAAGAAGGTGCTGCCCGACATCCCCGACGAGCAGTTCGAGAAGGACGTCGTCGCCGATCCGACGATCAAGGAGGACGAGAAGGAGGCTTCGAAGCAGAGCTTCGTCGTCTCGACCTCCGACGACACCGACGAACCCGAGCAGACCGTCATGGTCGCCGGCGCGACCGCCGACCCGGTCAAGGACTACCTCAAGCAGATCGGCAAGGTCCCGCTGCTCAACGCCGAGATGGAGGTCGAGCTCGCCAAGCGGATCGAGGCCGGCCTCTTCGCGGAGGAGAAGCTCGGCAAGGGCGGCAAGATCACCCCGAAGATCCTCGACGAGCTCGAGTGGATTGCCGAGGACGGCAAGCGCGCCAAGAACCACCTCCTCGAGGCCAACCTGCGTCTGGTCGTCTCGCTGGCCAAGCGCTACACCGGCCGCGGCATGCTCTTCCTCGACCTGATCCAGGAGGGCAACCTCGGTCTGATCCGTGCGGTCGAGAAGTTCGACTACACCAAGGGCTACAAGTTCTCGACCTACGCGACGTGGTGGATCCGTCAGGCCATCACCCGTGCGATGGCCGACCAGGCCCGCACGATCCGTATCCCGGTGCACATGGTCGAGGTCATCAACAAGCTGGCTCGTGTCCAGCGTCAGATGCTCCAGGACCTGGGCCGCGAGCCCACCCCGGAGGAGCTCGCCAAGGAGCTCGACATGACCCCCGAGAAGGTCATCGAGGTCCAGAAGTACGGTCGCGAGCCGATCTCGCTGCACACCCCGCTGGGTGAGGACGGCGACTCCGAGTTCGGCGACCTGATCGAGGACTCCGAGGCGATCGTCCCGGCCGACGCGGTCTCGTTCACGCTGCTCCAGGAGCAGCTGCACGCGGTCCTCGACACGCTCTCCGAGCGCGAGGCAGGCGTGGTGAGCATGCGCTTCGGCCTGACCGACGGCCAGCCGAAGACTTTAGACGAGATCGGCAAGGTCTACGGGGTCACCCGCGAGCGCATCCGTCAGATCGAGTCCAAGACGATGTCGAAGCTGCGACACCCGTCGCGTTCGCAAGTGTTGCGTGACTATCTCGACTGAACCCCGTTAGTCACACCGAACGCCTTCCCGGATATCTGGGAGGGCGTTCGCCATTTCCGCAGACTCGTCCGTAACAACTGCGGACTCCGCTAGGTTGCACGCGTCAGATTTCCTGTCCTGGGAGGTTTCTCGTGCCTATGCGTCTCTCACGTCCACGCCGGCCAGCGCTGGTCGCGGCCGGAGCACTGATCGCAGGCTTGTTCGCTGCGGTGCCGATCACCGCGGTGGCGTCGGCCTCCGAACCCGACTGGAACGCCTGTCGGGAAGGCTCCACCGACCGGCAGGCCGTCTTCGACCGCGCAGCCGAGACCAGCGGGGTGCCCGCCGAGGTGCTGCTGGCGGTCTCCTACATGGAGTCGCGCTGGGACGCTCATGGAGAGGCGCCGAGCACATCTGGCGGGTACGGGCCGATGCACCTCACCGACCTGCCCGCGCTGGCGGAGCACACCGAGGCCCACCCCGACCCGCTCGGGAAGGGTGACGGCTCCCACCAGGAGCGCACCCTGCCCCAGCGCGAGGAGGCGATCAGGCTGGGTGAGGTCGAGACGCTGCGTACGGCCAACGACATCACCGGGATCCCGGTCGCCGACCTGCGCGAGGACGCGGTCGCCAACATCTGCGGCGGCGCCGCGGTGCTGGCCGACTACCAGGAGGCCGCCGGCGGGGCCGACACTCTGGCCGACTGGAGCGCCGCGGTCGGTCGCTACAGCGGAGCCGCCGAGGAGGCGACCGCGCTCCAGTTCGCTCGCCAGGTCTTCGCGACCCTGAGCGCGGGGGAGTCGCGTACGACCAACGACGGTCATCGGGTCACCTTGGCCGCCAAGCCGGTCACGGTCAGCAAGGAGGCGATCGGACGGCTCGAGCTCGCCGACTCCTCGACAGGCTCGACCGGCGCGGAGCCGGAGTGTCCGACGACGCTCGGCTGCGAGTCGCTGCCGGCGCCGTACGCGCAGACCGGTGACACGATCGGCGACTACGGCAACCACGACCTCGGCAACCGGCCCGAGGAAGGCTCGATCGACTACATCATCATCCACGACACCGAGACCTCCTACAACGGCACCGTGAGACTGGTCCAGGACCCGACCTACCTCGGCTGGCACTACACGCTGCGCTCGGTCGACGGCCACGTCGCCCACCACATCCCGGGCAAGAACATCGGCTGGCACGCCGGAAACTGGTACGTCAACAGCCACTCGATCGGGCTCGAGCACGAGGGCTACGCGGCCAACGGTGCGTGGTACACCGAGGCGATGTACCAGACCTCGGCCTCCCTGGTCGGCTACCTGGCCGCCAAGTACGACGTCCCGCTGGACCGGGCCCACATCATCGGCCATGACCAGATCCAGGGCGTCGCGCCGGCCAATGTCGCCGGCATGCACTGGGACCCGGGCCCCTACTGGGACTGGAGCCACTACTTCGACCTGCTCCGCTCGCCGATCAAGCCCGACCGGCACTCGCGCAGCCAGATCTGGACGGTCGACCCGGACTTCGACACCAATACCGGCAACGCGATGACCGGCTGCACGGGGGCAGGCGTCCCGTGCCCGAGCGACCGGGGCACCAACTTCGTCAACGTCTACTCCGAGCCGTCCACCGCGGCCCCGTTGCTGCCGGACACCGTCGTCGGCGGCTCCGCCAGGGTGTCCAACTGGGGCCCTCGCCTCGCTGCCGGGCAGAAGGTCGTCGTCAATGACCGGACCCGCCCGGACTGGTGGGGGATCTGGTTCGGCGGCAAGCAGGGGTGGATCCAGAACCCGGACGCCGTACTCCTGCCCTCCGACGGCAAGGTCGTGACCCCGAAGGCCGGCGTCGCCGCCAAGATCTACGGCACCGCCTACCCCACGAAGGCCAGTGACTACCCCGCAGGAGTGACGCCGCGGACGATCGCGCCGCTGCAGTACACCATCCCCGCAGGTCAGAAGTACGTCCTGGCCGACGCCGACGTCCCGACGGACTACTACAAGGCGAACAACTTCAACTGCGCCACGGTCAACGGTGTCCCCGACTGCATCGTGATCAGCGGCGACACGACCTACTACCAGATCTGGT
The DNA here is from genome assembly GCF_040613495.1 of Nocardioides sp. NPDC006273. Lineage (NCBI taxonomy): Bacteria > Bacillati > Actinomycetota > Actinomycetes > Propionibacteriales > Nocardioidaceae > Nocardioides > Nocardioides sp. NPDC006273. Next base: position 8,434 of record NZ_JBEXSD010000046.1, read on the forward strand.
TCAACCACCGGATCGCCTACGTCATGGCCGACGACGTGACCGTCACCGACGGCTGATTCGACCCGGCAGAACTACGGATTCGGCGGGGAGGTCAGGTGAGGAACAGGCCGACGACCCAGGTGATGGTGGCGAGGGTGGCGGCGAGGGCGTCGATCAGGATGAACAGGCCGACGGCCTTCAGGGCGGTCCAGGTGGAGGCCCAGGCGTCGCCCGCGTTGCCGCCGTGGCGGCGTAGCTCGGCGAGGAAGACGCCGATGGGGAAGCCCACGAAGACGCCGACGACCGGGATCACGAAGAAGCCGATGATGGCGAGGATCCCGCCGACGATCTGGGTGGACAGCGGCATCCCGGAGTCCTTGAGGTGCTTGCCGGGGATGGCGTACTTGGTGATCAGCCCGATGGCGATGAAGGCGGCGGCGATGCCGAAGACCACCCATCCGGTGGACTCTCCCAGCCAGATGGCCCAGCCGAGGATGGCGGCGGCGACGAGCAGCGCACCCCCTGGCAGGACAGGGACGATGATGCCGGCGATGCCGAAGGCGATGACCAGCGCGACGAGAACTTCGACAAGACTCACGGAGCGAACCCTAGCGCCGTGATCGGGCGAGGTACGCCGAAGGCCCGGACCATGGTGGTCCGGGCCTTCGCAGGAGTTGGTGGGCGGGTCAGCTCTTCTCGGTGAGCTTGTGGGTCTCGTCGATGATGGAGCTCGCGATCTCCTTGAGCTTCTCACCGTGCTCGCGGGCGTGATGAGCGCAGAACAGGAGTTCGCCGCCGGAGTGGAGCTCCGCGCGTACGTAGGCCTGCGCTCCGCACCGGTCGCAACGGTCCTCGGACGTGAGCGGCGAGCTGGTGGCAACGGCAGTGGTCACATCGGCCTCATTTCTGAATCATGGTTGCGCCGGGATAACGTACGTGAGCCTTGGAAGATTCCCTAGGTCGCTAGCGTCTCTTCGCGGACTCTTACCGCCGTCGCACCTCTAATCCTTGCAGTTGTCGCTCCAAGTCGGGGATCCGGGTCGGAACCTACCCCGCGGGACATCGCTGTCCGTGAGAGACATTCTTACCTGTCGACCGACCATTTCGTGCATCGAAACCCGCAAGTTCCGCGTAACGGACCGATCACGACGTAGATGTGCCGCTCGACGGCGCACCGGCCTGTTGCCGCGTGCCTGCGTGAGAGCCGGGCGTGTCGCACGGTAGATTTCATCTGAGAACCCCCCCACGCAGCTGCACCGAGAAACAGCGCAGTAACGCAGTACAGCCAGGAGCCGATCATCTCTGACAACACCTACAACGCCGCGCACCTCCTCGTCCTCGAGGGCCTGGAGGCGGTTCGCAAGCGTCCCGGTATGTACATCGGCTCGACGGATACCCGCGGCCTCATGCACTGCCTGTGGGAGATCATCGACAACGGCGTCGACGAGGCGCTGGCCGGCTACGCCAACCACGTCGAGGTCACGATGCATCCCGACGGCTCCGTGGAGGTCTACGACGACGGCCGCGGCATCCCGACCGACAAGGAGCCCCGCACGGGCCTCCCCGGCGTCGAGGTGGTCGCGACCAAGCTGCACGCTGGCGGAAAGTTCGGTGGCGGCTCCTACAACGCCACCGGCGGTCTGCACGGTGTCGGTCTCTCGGTCGTCAACGCGCTCTCCAGCCGGATGGACATCGACGTGGACCGCTCGCCGGCCCAGCAGGGCCTGTCGTTCCGCCGCGGCGTACCAGGCATCTTTGACGGCGACGGTCCGACCGCCGGCTTCACGCCGCAGAGCGGCCTGACCCGCAAGGGCAAGCGGGTCGCGAAGGGCAAGACCGGCACCCGGATCCGGTTCTGGCCGGACAAGCAGATCTTCACCAAGGACGCGCGCTTCGAGCTCGAGGGGCTGCTCGGTCGCGCCCGCCAGACCAGCTTCATCGTTCCCGGCCTGGAGCTGGTCATCCGTGACCTGTCCGGCTCCGGCAACGAGGGCCCGCTCGAGGAGAAGTTCCGTCACGACGGCGGCATCGCCGAGTTCGTTGACTTCCTGGCCAAGGACGAGCCGGTCAGCGGCGTACTTCGCCTGCAGGGATCGGACACCTTCACCGAGACCGTGCCGATGCTCGACGACGCCGGCCACATGACCCCGCAGGACGTCGAGCGCGAGCTCGGCGTCGACATCGCGGTGCGGTGGGGCAGCGGCTACGACACCGAGATCCGCTCCTTCGTCAACGTGATCGCCACCCCGAAGGGCGGCACCCACGTCAGCGGCTTCGAGAATGCGATGACTAAGACGTTCAACGACGCCATGCGCGCCGCCAAGGTGCTCAAGGTCAACGACAAGGACATCGTCAAGGAGGACGTCCTCGAGGGGCTGACCTCGGTGGTGACGGTGCGCCTGGCCGAGCCGCAGTTCGAGGGGCAGACCAAGGAGATCCTCGGCACCCCGGCCGCGCGCAGCGTGGTGCGCAAGGTCGTGGCCGCGGAGATGAAGAAGTTCCTCGTCGACTCGCGGGGCGCGCAGAAGCAGCAGGCCAAGCTGGTGATGGAGAAGGTCTACTCCGCCTCCAAGACCCGCCTCTCGCTGCGTCAGCAGAAGGAGAACCAGCGGCGCAAGAACGCGCTGGAGTCCTCCGCGCTGCCCTCCAAGCTGGCCGACTGCCGCACCACCGACGACCGCGCGGAGCTGTTCATCGTCGAGGGTGACTCCGCGCTCGGCACCGCCAAGGTGGCCCGCAACTCCGAGTTCCAGGCGCTGCTGCCGATCCGCGGCAAGATCCTCAACGTCCAGAAGGCCTCGGTCGGCGACATGCTGAAGAACGCCGAGTGCTCCTCGATCATCCAGGTGGTCGGGACCGGCACCGGTCGCGGCTTCGACCTGGACGCGGCGCGCTACGGCAAGATCATCTTCATGGCCGACGCCGACTCCGACGGCGCCCACATCCGTACGCTGCTGGCGACCCTGTTCTTCAAGTACATGCCCGAGCTGATCGCGGCGGGCAAGGTCTACACCGCGGTCCCGCCGCTGCACCGGATCGAGATCTCCAACCCCAAGAAGGGGATGGACAAGTACATCTACACCTACTCCGACCAGGAGCTGCAGCGGAAGCTCGCCGAGCTGAAGAAGAAGAACGTCTCCTGGAAGGACCCGGTGCAGCGCTACAAGGGCCTTGGTGAGATGGACGCCGACCAGCTGGCCGAGACCACGATGGATCCGCGCCACCGTACGCTTCGCCGGCTGACGCTGGACGACGCCGACGCGGCCGCGGCGGTCTTCGACCTGCTGATGGGCTCTGAGGTGGCACCACGCAAGGAGTTCATCGTCGCCGGGGGCGGTCAGCTCTCCGAGACCGACCTCGACTTCTAGGACCGGGACAGCACCGATGGACCAGAAGGCAGTCCGGACCGCGGCGACCAAGGCGTTCAAAGCCGGCGGCATGCCGCTGCGCAAGGGCCATCACCGGCTCGGTGACCCCAAGCGCGACGACATCGTCTGGTACATCGACCTGCGCGCCCAGGGGGCCGGGCCGAGCGCGCCGCTGCGCTTCGAGATCGGGTGCTGGGTCGCCGCCTTGAACCACCCGGAGCCCGAGGGTGGCCCGGTCGACTGCCCGCTGCTGCTTGACCGCCCGGTCGCCTCGACCACCCCGGCCGAGATGGGGGAGGAGGTCGGCGAGCTCGTCGGTCTCGTCGGCGACCTGGACTCGGTCACCGCCCTACGCGAAGCGCTGGCGGAGGGAGCGCTGGGGCGGCCGTTGGTCGACCAGTCGCTGCGTACGCTGTTGGGCGAGTAGAGCCTCGAGCGGCTAGTCCCCGGCCAGCAGGGCGAACAGGTCGCGGCGCTCGCGGGGGGTCGAACCGCGGGGTCCCGCTGGCCCGGCCGTTGATGGGTGAGTTCGGAGTCGCGCTGATGACCTCGGTGCGCGGCTCCTCCAACGCCAAGGCCAAGCGCGAGCTCGGCTGGAAGCCTTCGTACGCCAGCTGGCGAGAGGGCTTCAAGACCGGGATCGGCTGACCGGTCGGGAGGATGGTTATGGTGGCGCGGTGAAGATGATGGCGTTGCAGGACGAGTGGTGGCCGACGATGACCTGCTTCGGGTGCGGGCCGGCCAACGCCGAGGGACTCCGGCTGAAGAGCTATCCGCAGCTGGACGGGAGCGTGACCGCGACCTTCCAGCCGTGGCCGCAGCACGACAACGGCGGCGGGTTCCTCAACGGAGGGGTCATCGCGACCCTGCTCGACTGCCACAGCGCCGCCGCGGTGCACCAGGAGGCCTTCCTCAACGGCTGGATGCCCGCCGAGGGGGAGTCGCTGGCCTATGTCACGGCCGGGCTCGACGTACGCTACCGGCGGCCGGCTCCGCTCAAGGAGCCGGTCACGCTGGTCGCCTCCACCAAGGACGCCGGCGAGGACCAGATCACCGCGCTGGTCAGGCTGGAGTGGGAGGGGAAGGTCCGCGCCGAGGGCGAGGCGCTGTGGAAGCGGTGGCGTCCGCGCAGCTGAGAGAAGAGGAACGGCCCTCACCAGGTGAGGGCCGTCCCCGTCGTCAGTCGAGCAGCTCTAGTCGAGCAGCTCGGTCACGGTGCCGGCGGCGACGGTGTGACCGCCTTCGCGGACCGCGAAGCCAAGGCCGACGTTCATCGCGATCGGCTTCTCCAGCTCCACGCCGAGCTCGATCGTGTCGCCGGGCATCACCAGGGCGATCTCACCCAGGTCGATCCCGCCGGGCACGTCCGTGGTCCGCAAGTAGAACTGCGGCCGGTAGTCCGCGGCGAACGGAGTGTGCCGACCGCCCTCGGCGGTGGACAGCGCGTGCAGGTTCGCCCGGAACCTCCGGTGCGGACGTACGCTGCCCGGCAGAGCCACGACCTGGCCACGACGGACCTCGTCGCGCTTGACGCCACGCAGCAGCACGGCCGCGTTGTCGCCCGCGTCAGCGGACTCCAGCGACTTGCCGAACGTCTCCATGCCGATCGCCGTGCTGGTGATCGTCGGGCCGAGACCCACGATCTCGACCGCGTCGCCGACCTTCAGCGACCCGCGCTCGACAGCACCGGTGACCACCGTGCCGCGGCCGGTGATGGTGACGACGTTCTCGATCGGCATCAGGAACGGCTCACCGAGAGCACGGTCCGGCACCGCCACGTAGTCGTCGACCGCGTCCAGCAGGTCGCCGATCGCGACGGTCCACTCCGGGTCGCCCTCCAGCGCCTTCAGCCCGGAGACCCGCACGACAGGCACGTCGTCGCCCGGGAACCCGTACTCGGAGAGGAGGTCACGGACCTCCAGCTCGACCAGGTCGAGCAGCTCCGGGTCGTCGACCATGTCGGCCTTGTTGAGCGCGACGACCAGGTACGGCACCCCCACCCGGCGCGCGAGCAGCACGTGCTCGCGCGTCTGCGGCATGGCGCCGTCCTGCGCGGAGACGACCAGGATCGCGGCGTCCACCTGGGCGGCGCCGGTGATCATGTTCTTCACGTAGTCGGCGTGCCCGGGCATGTCGACGTGCGCGTAGTGGCGGGTCGCGGTCTCGTACTCGACGTGGGAGATGTTGATCGTGATCCCGCGCTGCAGCTCCTCCGGGGCACGGTCGATGCCGTCGAAGGCGATGAAGCGGTTCACGCTCGGGTCGCGCTCCGCGAGCACCTTGGTGATGGCGGCGGTCAGCGTCGTCTTGCCGTGGTCGACGTGACCCATCGTCCCGATGTTGAGGTGCGGCTTGGTCCGCACGAACTGGCTCTTGGCCATGAGAGTTCCTAGGTGTGTCAGAAGATTTCGGGGTGAGCCAGGACCCTCCGGCAAGCCCTCACAGCGCTGTCACCGCGATGAGGGGGCCGGTGCGGGCCACCCTCCTCCGCGGGTCCTGCAGATGAGGAGGAGGGTCAGCTTTCGGCGCCGGTGCAATCGACTGACGGTGCCCACGTGGGAGCGCCCGTCAGGCCGATGCCTGACAGGTTGATCTCGGAAACCACGCGGAACATGCGCATCACGATAGGCATCAACACCGACCCCGGCAACGTAATTCCCGTGCGCCGAGTCGGCGCAAACCGACGTGATCCATCGCCGAGTCGGCTCGTCATGACGCGCCGACTCGACGAGGATTGTGGTCAGGATGAGCCGACTCGGCCGGGTTTCAGGTCAGGATGAGCCGACTCGGCGAGGGTCGAGTCGCACGACGACGGACTTCGAGGTCGGGGTGCGGCTGCCGTCGGCGTAGGAGTCGAGCGGGATGAGGACGTTCGTCTCCGGGAAGTACGCCGCGGCGGAGCCTCGAGGGGTGGCGTAGGCGACGACGCGGAAGCCTTCGGCGCGGCGCTCGCCGTCGGTCCAGACCGAGACGATGTCGACGGTGTCGCCGTCGGCGATGCCGAGCTCGAGGAGATCCTCGGCGTTGACGAAGACGACGTGACGCCCGCCCTTGATGCCGCGGTAGCGGTCGTCGTAGCCGTAGACGGTGGTGTTGAACTGGTCGTGGGAGCGCAGCGTCTGAAGCAGCAGGTGTCCGGGGGGAGCGGAGATCGCGGTCAGCGGGTTGGCGGTGACACGGGCCCGCCCGGTCGCGGTGTCGAAGGTGCGGGAGTCGCGCGGACCGTTGGGCAGGGCGAAGCCGCCGGGCGCCTTCAACCGGTTCTCGAAGTCCTCGAAGCCAGGGATCACCGCGGAGATGTGCTGACGGATCCTGGAGTAGTCGCTGCCCAGCGCGGTCCAGTCGACGCCCTCGGACGAGCCGAACATGGCCTCGCCGATGGCGCAGATGATGCCGACCTCGCTGCGCAGCTCCTTCGAGCCGGGCAGCAGCCGGCCGTAGGAGGCGTGGACCATGCCCATCGAGTCCTCGACGGTGACGAACTGCTCACGGCCGCCGGTCTCGTCGCGCTCGGTGCGTCCCAGGCAGGGCAGGATCAGACCCTCGCGGCCGTGGTGGAGGTGGCTGCGGTTGAGCTTGGTGGAGATCTGGACGGTGAGCCCGACGTTGGCCAGCGCCGCGGTGGTGACGGCGGTGTCGGGGGTCGCCGCGGCGAAGTTGCCGCCCAAGGCGACGAAGACGTCGACGGCGCCGTCGCGCATCGCCTCGATCGCGGCGACCACGTCGAAGCCCTCGTCCCGTGGCGGCGTGATGCCGAACTCGTCGCGGACGGCGTCGAGGAACCACGCCGGCGGCTTTTCCCAGATCCCCATCGTGCGGTCGCCCTGCACGTTGGAGTGGCCCCGAACCGGGCAGGCACCCGCGCCGGGCTTGCCGATGTTGCCGCGCAGCAGCAGGAACGAGGCGATCTCGCGGATCGTGGCGACCGAGTTCTTGTGCTGGGTCAGGCCCATCGCCCAGCAGACGATGATGCGCTCGCGAGTCTCGATCAGGTCGGTCAGCGACTCGATCTCCTGGCGGGAGATGCCGCTGAGCCGGGTGATCTCATCCCACTCCATCGCAGCCCACGCCTGCGCCGCGACCTCGAACCCGTCGGTGTGCTCCTCGATGAACGGGTGCGCGATGGCGTCGCGCTCGACGAGCAGCTTGTTGATCCCGGCGAACAGCGCCAGATCGCCGTTGACCTGCACAGGCACGTGGACGTCGGCGAGCTTGGTGCCGACACCGGAGATGCCACGTACGCTCTGCGGGTTGCGGAACCGCCCCAGCCCGGCCTCGAGGAGCGGGTTGACCGAGACGACCTTGGCGCCGTTCTCCTTGGCGGACTCGAGGGCGGTCAGCATTCGCGGGTGGTTGGTGCCGGGGTTCTGGCCAACGATGAAGATCAGGTCGGAGTGCTCAGCGAGGTCGTCGTAGGTGACCGTGCCCTTGCCGATGCCGATGACCTCGCCGAGCGCTGTGCCACTGGACTCGTGGCACATGTTGGAGCAGTCGGGCAGGTTGTTGGTGCCGAGCTGACGCGCGAGCAGCTGATAGGCGAACGCGGCCTCGTTGGACGCCCGCCCAGAGGTGTAGAAGACCGAGCGGTCCGGCGCGGACGCGCGCATCCGGTCGGCGATCAGCGAGATCGCCTCGGACCAGGTGACGGGGGAGTAGTGGGCGTCGCCCGGGGCGATGTACATCGGCTCGGTCAGCCGGCCCTGGGCTTCCAGCCAGTGGTCGTCGCGCTCGGCGAGCGACGCGATCGAGTTGGCCGCGAAGAAGGAGCGGTCGACCCGCTTGCGGGTGGCCTCCCACGCGACCGCCTTGGCACCGTTCTCGCAGAACTCGGCCGCCTTGCGGTGGTCGGGGTCCGGCCAGGCACACGAGGGACAGTCGAAGCCGCCGACCTGGTTGACCTTGAGCAGGGTCTGCAGGCTGCGCTTGGGGCCCATCTCGCGCAGTGCGTACTCCATCGAGTGGGCCACTCCTGAGATCCCGACCGCGGCCGTTTCCGGCGGGCTGACGCGGAGGGTCGGCTCGGGCAGGTCACTGGGGCGTTCGGTGCTCACCCCAGCAGGCTACTCCGTGGCGATGGCCTCGAGGACGTCTTGCCTTCCCGCGCGGATCGCCGGGACGAGAGCGGCCAGGACACCGACGGCCACGGCGACCGCCAAGAACACAGCCAGCTGGTCGAGCGGCACCCACAGGCTGGTGAGGTCCTCGCGCAGCGCGTCGCGCAGCAGCACCCCGAAGAGCACCCCGAGGGCGAGCCCGAGGACCGCGCCGAGCACCGCGATCGTCACCGACTCCAGGGTGATCATCCGGCGCAGCTGCCCGCGGGAGAGCCCGATGGCGCGCAGCAGCCCGATCTCACGCGTGCGTTCGATGACGCTGAGTCCGAGGGTGTTGACGATGCCGATCACGGCGATCACGATCGCCAGGGCGAGCAGGCCGTAGATCATGTAGAGCAGCTGGTTGACCTGCCCCTTGATCGACTCGGCGAACTCCTCCTTGTCCTGCACCGTGACCACCGGCCGGTCGGCGACGAGCTCGTCGAGGCGCTCGTGGACAACGGCCGGGTCGGCGCCCCGCGCGAGCAGGATGCTGAGGGAGGCGTCCTCGCGCGGCACCTTCGCCTCGACGAGGTCCTCGATGCGCACGGTGATGTCTCCGGTGACCTGGGTCTCGGCGATGATCCCGCGGATCTGCGGCTGCAGCTGGCGGCCGCTGCGGAAGGTGAGGTCGATACGGTCGCCGAGCTGCCACTTGTGCTCCGTCGCGGTCTCCTCGGTGACCAGCACCTGACCGGGCTTGACGTCGTTGCTGCCCTCGAGGACGTCCAGGTCGTAGATCCGCGACATGTGCTCGTCGACACCGAAGAGGAACGCGGGCTCGTTCTTCTTCGGGTTCTCCAGGTCGAGCTCGCCGAGGACTGCCTGGGCCACCTGGGCACGGGAGACGGTGGCGACGCCCTCCACCTTCTCCATCTCGTCGCCGATCGAGGCCGGGAACGGGGTGAAGGTCGGGCTCTGCACGATCAGGTCGGGCTTGAACTCCTCCTCGACGACGTCGCTGATGGAGGCGTTCATCGAGGCGGCGAGCACCCCGATCAGGGAGACGAGCGCGAGCCCGATCATCAGCGCGGAGGCGGTGGCGCCGGTGCGCCGTGGGTCGCGCATCGCGTTCTGGCCGGCCAGCTTGCCGGTCATCCCGAAGGCCAGCCCGGACAGCGTACGCAGCGCCGCCAGCACCGGACGGCCCAGGAACGCGCTGATCCAGGCGACCGAGAGGATCGAGACACCGGCCCCGACGCCGACCCACAGCGCCGGGCTCGTGGGCACCTCGAAGCCGCCGGGGAGGCTGATCCCGGGGATCCCGATCCGTGGCATCGCCGCAAGCCCGAGGCCGACGGCCAGCAGAACGAGCCCCGCCGACGTACGCAGGGCGGTGGATCTGGCGGGCGGCTGGGTGTCCTCGCGCATGGCCGCCACCGGCGGGACCTTCGCAGCCCGGCGAGAGGGGAGCAGGGCGGCGGCGAGCGTGACGAGGACGCCCACGGCGTAGGAGATCCAGATGGTGCGCGGGGTGAGGACGAGGACGTCGGAGGCGATCTCCAGCCCGGCCTGGCGGAAGGCGGCGGCCAGGCCGTGGGCGAGCCCCCAGCCGGCGAGGACGCCGATGGTGGCCGCGATCAGCGACATCACCAGCGCCTCGAAGAGCACCGAGGCGGTGACCTGGCGACGCGAGGCACCCAAGGCGCGCAGCAGCGCCAGCTGACGCGAGCGCTGGGCGATCAGGATCGAGAACGTGTTGACGATGATGAAGGCACCGACGATCACCGCGATCACCGCGAAGACGATCAGGAAGACCGAGATCACGTCGAGGAAGTCGCCGATGGCGTCCTCGGACTCCGCGACCACCTTGTCGCCGGTGACGGCCTCGAAGCCCTCCGGGACGACCGTGTTCGCCGCCTCGACGAGCTCCTTCTGGCTGACGCCGGGGGCTGCGGTCAGAGAGACGGCGGCGTAGACGTCCTTCCCTTCGGTGAACAGGTTCTGGGCGCCTGCCGTGCTGAAGACGAGCAGCTGGGCGCCGGCGGTGCCGCCGCCGTTGAAGGCAGCGGTGCCAGTGAGGGTGACCTTGCGCCGGGTCTCGCCCTGGGGTGCGATGAGGGTGACCGAGTCGCCCACTCGGTAGCCGGCCTTCTCCGCGGTCGCTCCGTCGAGGACGAGCTCCTTCTCGGTTGTCGGCCAGCTTCCTTCCTCGAGCTCGAGCATCGGCTCGCCGAGCAGGTTGCGGGAGCCGGTGTGGTTGAACGCCAGGGTCGGCGCTCCGGAGCTGCTGACCAGCTTGTCCTCGGTGTCGAGCACGTAGAGCCCGGAGCCCTGGACGACTCCGTCGGCGCGGGCGACCTCCGGCAGCGTACGCAGCCTCTCGATGGCCTCCGGCTTCAGCATCGCCTCGCTGCCGCCGCCAGGACGGGCGGCCGACTCTGCGGCGCTGGCGCTGCTGGCCGGGCGCACCTGAGCGTCGGGAGTGGAGCCGCTGATGATCCCGGAGAAGGTGCGGTCCAGCCCGTGGGAGAAGGTGAGTACGCCGGCCAGGAACGCCACACCCAGCACGATCGCGAGGGTCGACATGAGCAGGCGCACCTTGTGGGCGGCGAGGTTGCGCAGCGTCAGCCGGAGCACGCCGCCACCTCCGTTGCGCAAGCACCAGGATACGGACGTGGCGGCGTGCCGATGGTTTGGTTCACTCGCTGACGCTCGTTCACCCTCAAGCGCCCTCGCCGATCGGTGCCAGCCCCATCGCCCGCGATTGCAGGTCGGCCATGTGGGCCAGGATCTGCTCACGGCTCGGCTTGGCCAGCTCGTCGACGACGCGGCCGTCGGCGAGGAAGATCACCCGGTCGCAATAGGAGGCCGCGACCGGGTCGTGCGAGACCATGACGATGGTCTGGCCGAGATCGTCGACGCTGTGGCGCAGGAAGCCGAGCACCTGGGCGGCAGAGGTGGAGTCGAGGTTGCCGGTGGGCTCGTCGGCGAAGACGATGTCGGGCTTGGAGACCAGCGCCCGGGCGCAGGCGACCCGCTGCTGCTGCCCACCGGAGAGCTCGCTCGGCTTGTGGCCGAGCCGCGGTCGCAGGCCGACCGTGTCGATGACCTGGTCGAACCACCCCGGGTCCGGCTTCTTCCGCGCCAGGGAGAGCGGCAGCAGGATGTTCTCCTGCGCGGTCAACGTCGGCACCAGGTTGAACGCCTGGAAGACGAACCCGATCTTGTCGCGACGCAGCTCGGTGAGGCGGCGGTCGCGCAGCCGGCCGAGCTTGCGTCCGCCGACCACCACCTCGCCGGTCGTGGGCTTGTCGAGTGCGGCCAGGCAGTGCATCAGCGTCGACTTGCCCGAGCCCGAGGGGCCCATGATCGCGGTGAACTCCCCGGCGTAGAGATCCAGGCTCACGCCGTCGAGCGCACGCACCTCCGCAGCGTCCTTGCCGTAGGTCTTGTGCAGGTCGATCGCCTGGGCGGCGATCTCACGCGGCGCGGGGTCGTGCGGTGGCTGGTCGGTGAGGCTCACGCCCCAACTGTTGCTCATGTGTGGTTGAGGCGCACGTCTTTTCGAGGCTCAGATCTTCTGGTTGAGCAGCCCGGTGTCGACGTCGTAGATGAACCCGCCGACCTTGACGTCCTCAGGGACGAACGGGTGCGAGCGGACCTTGGCGACGTCCTCGGCGAGCGCGCGGGCCTGGTCGTCGACGACGACGGTCAGGTCGAGCCAGGACGCGTCCTGGCCGGCAGACTCGGCGATCTTGGCACGTAGCGCGGCCTCGGTGTTGGAGGCGACGGCACAGCGGGTGTGGGGCACGATCAGGATGCGCTTGACGTTGAGGAGGTGCACGCCGAGCACCAGGGCCTCCATCGCCTGCGGGGTTACCCGGCCACCGGGGTTACGGAAGATCTTGGCGTCGCCCAGGCCCAGTCCCAGCATGGCGAGCGGCTCGATACGAGAGTCCATGCAGGTCACGATCGCGACACCGGCATGGGCGACACCGTCGAAGCCACCGTCGTCGAAGGTCTCGGCGTAGGTCTGATTCGCGGCTAGCAGGTCATCGAAGTCGGACATGGCGCCAACCTAGCCGATATCGCGGAGACGACCTCGCGCTGTGTCAGATAGCGTGCGCGGCATGAGTGAGCGCCAGCGAACGACAATCAGCCGAATGCCGCCAGTTGCGTATTCTCCGCACTCCTCAACGGAGCTGGCGGCATGATCGACGCCCTACTCGAGCCCAGCGACCTGCCCCACCGACTGCCCCGCTTCGCGGACATCTCGATCGACGACTACGGCCCGGCGATCGAGCAGGGGATGGCCGAGCAGCTGGTGGCGCTGGCCGCGATCACCTCGTCCACCGACGAGCCGACCTTCGAGAACACCCTGGTCGCCCTGGAGCGGTCCGGCGAGCGGCTGGACCGGGTCCTGCGGGTCTTCTTCTCGCTGCTCTCCGCGGACTCCGACGACGACCTCGACGAGCTCAACGCTGCGTACGCTCCTCGGCTGGCGGCCCACCACGACGCGATGCTCCTCGACGACGCGCTCTTCGCCCGGGTGAACGCGGTCCATGAGAAGCGGGCCGAGTTGGAGGGTGAGGACCGCTATCTGGTCGAGCGCTATCACCGCGACTTCGTGCTCGCGGGTGCCGCGTTGGGTCCCGCGGAGAAGGCGCGGCTTCGCGAGCTCAACCAGGAGATCTCCGGGCTGGAGGCGGCGTTCGGGCAGGCCGCGCAGGCCGACTCCAACGACCTCGCCGTGGTCGTCGACACCGTCGAGGAGCTCGCCGGGCTGACCCCGGGAGAGATCTCGGCGGCTGCGGCGGCAGCCGAAGGCCGAGGGCTGGCGGGCAAGTTCCTGATCACGCTGACCCTGTTCACCGCCCACCCCTACCTGTCCGTGCTGGAGAACCGGGAGCTGCGGCAGCGGCTGTTCGAGGCGCAGCTCGCGCGCGGCTCCCGCGGCAACGCCAACGACACCCGCGCCATCGCGCTCGACGCGCTGCGGCTGCGGGCCGAGAAGGCCCGGCTGCTCGGGTTCGACAACTACGCGGGCCTGGTGACGGCCGACAACACGGCCGGTACGCCGAAGGCTGTCCGCGACATGCTGGAGCGGCTCGCCGCCCCGGCTGCCCGCAATGCCCGGGCTGAGCAGGCCGCCCTGGAGGCGTCGGCAGGCGGGAAGATCGAAGCCTGGGACTGGCCCTACCACGCGGAGAAGGTCAGGACCACGGAGTACGACGTCGACCTGGCCGTGCTGCGGCCGTGGTTCGAGGCGGACCGGGTGCTGCGCGACGGTGTCTTCTTCGCCGCCGGCCGGCTCTACGGGCTGACCTTCGAGGAGCGGCCCGACCTGCAGGGCTACCACCCCGAGGTACGTATCTTCGAGGTCGCCCGCGACGGGGAGCCGATCGGGCTCTACCTGCTCGACCTCTACACCCGCGATTCGAAGAAGGGCGGTGCCTGGATGAACTCCTACGTCACCGCCAACACGCTGCTGGGCGAGCCGTCCGCGATCGTGACCAACAACCTCAACGTGCCCAAGCCGGCGCCGGGGGAGCCGACCCTGCTGACCTTCGACCAGGTCAACACCCTCTTCCACGAGTTCGGCCATGCGCTCCACGGGTTGCTCGCCCGGGCCATCTACCCGCGGTTCGCGGCGACGTCGGTCTACCGCGACTTCGTCGAGTACCCGTCCCAGGTCAACGAGATGTGGATGCTCTGGCCCGAGGTGCTGGCCAACTACGCGGTCCATCACGAGACCGGTGAGCCGATCCCGGCCGACGTCCTCGGCAAGCTCGAGGCGTCCGCCACGTTCAACGAGGGTTTCGCGACCTCGGAGTATCTCGCCGCCGCGCTCATCGACCTGGCCTGGCACGAGCTGGCCCCGGACGAGGTGCCGACCTCGCCGGAGGCGGTGGAGGAGTTCGAGGCGGCCGCGCTCTCGGCTGTCGGCCTGGACAACCCGGCGGTGCGCTCGCGCTACTACACGGCGTACTTCAAGCACATCTTCGGCGGCTACGCCTCGGCCTACTACTCCTACATCTGGTCCGAGGTCCTCGACGCCGACACGGTCGCGTGGTTCAAGGAGAACGGCGGCCTGACCCGGGAGAACGGCGAGACGTACGTCCGCTACGTGATCGGCATCGGTGGCACCGGGGATCCCCTGGAGTCCTACGCAAAGTGGCGGGGGAGGCCGGCCCCGATCGCTCCGCTGCTGGAGCGTCGGGGCCTGGCCTGAGGTCAGCGGTCGCTGGGTTCAGCTGTCGCGCGGGTCCTCCGGGCCCGCCCAGCTGGACGGCGGATCGCTGGCGGGGAACGTCTCCTCCGCGGTCTCGTCCCGGGGATCGCGCTCCTCGCCCTCCTCTTCGACCCGTTCCGGGGTGGGGAAGGGGATCGGGGCCTCCGTGCTCTCGTCAGCGCCGGTCACGGGGTCCTTGGTTTCCTTCTCGACCATGGTTCTGCTCCCATCTGAAGGCTTCGATGATGTCGTCGGTGCCGCTCAGCATCCACTGTGCCACTTCAGGTGCGGCTCAGCGCGTCCCTGACGCGGTCCACGACGGAGTGGAACGGCATCGCGGCCAGCTGCTTGGGCACGGAGCCGGCAGTGCCTGGGTGGGGACGGGTCGGCGCGACCCGCTCGGTCGCCGAGAGCCGTTTGCCCATCGCCTGGCGGGCGGTCTCGTCGAGCTCACTGAGAAGCATTGGGAACTCGACCCGCTCCTCCTCCTCGGCGTGCTGCTCAACCGCGATCTGGAAGATCGGGAAGGTCGCGTCGAACTCGGGGCTGTCGACGCCGACCTCCTCGAGCTGGGCCAGCATCTCCGTGGCCTCCTTCTCGTCGGCGACGAGCGCCTTGGTGAGCGTCTCGCCGCCATGGACCGAGGCGACCGGATGGACGACGAACTCCTCGGCGGTCTCGTGCACTGCGAGCAGGACACGGAGGTCGTCGAACGCCTGACGCTTGGCCTGGCCGGTCGAGCTCCCCACCGTGGCGCAGAGCTGCCGGATGCCGGCGTGCTGCTGCAGCAGGATCCGGACCACGTCCCCCTCAGGAAGTTCCGAGGCCTTCTTGAGGACTTCGGTGACATGGGACATGTTCGCTCCTGTCTCGGGTTCTGTACGGACATCAGGCCTGGTACCCACGGCGTGTTCGACCCATACACCTGTCCAAGTGACCGTGGGTCTGAGAAGGTTCAGATGTGATGAAGACGGGGATTGTGCGGGTAGCGGTGGTCAGCCCGCAGGAAGTTGTGATGCGGGGGCTCACCACCATGCTCGCGGACTATCCGGACCACTTGGTGGTGACGGCGCTTCCGGCCGTGCGCACCAAGGCACCGGGAGTCGACGTGATCCTCTACGACACCCTCGGGCTGCACCTGACCGACGGCTCGGATCTTCAGTTCCTGTTGAGCGAGACCGACGCCCAGGTCTTGATCTTCAGCCGTGACATGCGCCCCGATCTGCGCGCCAAAGCCTACTCGCTGGGCGCGAAGGCGTGGGTCTCGATGAGCGTGCACGCCGGTGAGCTCGTACGCACCATCGAGCTCGCCGCGGCCGGCGAGCCGATCGGGGAGCACGAGGACAGGCTGGCCACGGTCGCTGGGCTCACCACTCGCGAGGTCGAGGTGCTCGCCCTGATCACTCAAGGGCTGTCGAACAAGGACATCGCCGACAAGCTCGTCGTGAGCGCCAACACGCTCAAGAGCCACATCCGACAGGCCTACCGGAAGATCGACGTGACGACCCGCAGCCAGGCGGTCAGCTGGGCGATCACTCATGGGTTTGCACCGTCCGATGCCGATTCATCGGAGTCGGGTGCATCGGTGGGGGCGCGGATGGTTACCGGAGACCTATCGGTGGAGCAGCCTGGGTGACGCTCTCCGTGCCCAAGCGCCGGAGAGATGACACCACGTCCCGCCGCCGATGGCCGTGGCCCCGGCACGGACTCGGGGTCGCGGTGCTAACCCTCAGGGGTGGGTGGCCGTGGGGGCAACCCCACCCCTGAGGGCCAAATTCTTCGCGGACCTGGGGATGCGAAGGGTCTACGGCGCAGACTCGGATCATGGACACGACGCAGGCATCACCGCTTCCGGCTCCGGCTCGGCAAGACGCCTCGCTGCCGGACGATCTGGTCGTACGCCACCTCCCGGTGGCCCGTTCCCTCGCCGCCCGCTACGCCGGCCGCGGCGTCGAGGTCGAGGACCTTCGCCAAGCCGCACGAGTCGGACTCGTGAAGGCCGCTCGCCGCTACGACCCCGAGCAAGGGGCGTTCTTGAGCTATGCCGTGCCGATGGCCACCGGCGAGATCCGCCATTGCTTCCGCGAGCAGGCCCGCTGCGTACGTCCTGGCGGTGAGGACGACGAGCTGCTCGAGCAGATGGGGGAGTCCGACCCCGGTTTCGAGCGTGCGGAGGCGCGAGTCATCGTCGAGCAGGCGATGGGCTATCTCGACGAGACCGACCGGACGATCCTGCAGCTGCGGTTCGTGGACGGCCTGAGCCAGGCCGAGATCGGCGAACGCCTCGGCGCCACCCAGGCCCAGATCTCCCGCGCACTGGCTCGGATCGTCCGCCGGATGCGTGTCGTCCTTTCCGCGTAGCCGAGGCCACCGATGGGTACCGGAAGACCATGAGCACCCAAGTGATCGTCTTCAGTTTGATCGGCGTGATGGTCGTCCTGGTCGCCGTCGCCGCTTGGCTCTACGACGCCAGGCGGAACAAGCGCGTCGCCGATGACGACCAGCGCGTCGAACAGCCGAGAAGGAGGAGCTGAGATGCCGCAACGTGCCTGGAGCAAGAAGCGAGAGCGACAGTACGAGCACATCAAGGAAGGTGCGCTCGACAGTGGCAAGAGCGAGGACACTGCCGAGGAGATCGCCGCTCGCACGGTGAACAAGGAGCGTGCCCGCAAGGGTGAGTCCCGCGAGAGCAGCCGCACCTCGACCGAGGACATCTCCTCGAGCCGCCGCGGTGGCTTACGCAGCCACCGCGGCTCGGGCGGGCGGACCAAGGCCCAGCTGTACGAAGAGGCCAAGAAGAAGAACGTCGAGGGACGTTCGAAGATGAACAAGGCCGAGCTCGAGAAGGCCGTGGGTCGCTGACCGGTGTCTTGTCCGCGTCAACGCGATAAGCGCGATAGAGGGTCTCGTTCGTCGAGACCCTCTATCGCGGTTTTGTCCTCACTTCTTCTTCGTTCCACCCTTGAACTTTCGCAACACTGCGTCGGTCCCCTTCTTGCGGACCATGGTGGTGACGACAGCCATCGCGACCGGAACCACGAATGTGGCGACAGCCGAGATCCGCTTGCCCCAGGAAGACTCCTGCCACTTGGCCTTCGGGGTGCCGTTCCACAGTGCGCGCTGCGCGGTGTCGTCGCGCTCGCCGGTGATCGTTGAGTACGTCATGCCAGTCTCCTCATCTGTTGGGTCGGCCTTCGTCCCGTACCCGTCGTGGATGCGGGTCATGCGGCGATGCCTACGCCTTCGAGCTGGTCTCGCAGGTCGTCGATGATCCGCGTCAGGATCCGGGAGACCTGCGTCTGGGTCACGCCGATGGTCTCGCCGATCTCCGCTTGGCTGCGGTCCTCGAGGTAGCGGAGACACACCACGAGCTGGTCACGTCGGGACAGGGTCTTGATCGCCTGTTCCAGCGCGAGTCGGGTCTCACAGTCGGCCAAGCCTCCGTCGATGCCGGGCAGCATGTCACCGATGGTGGCCTCGCCCGAGGACTGCGCGTCGCCGGCCCGCAGCGGGGCATCCAGCGAGGTGGGGGTGAAGCAGCCGCGTGCGTCGAGCGCCTCGCGTACCTTCTGCTCCGGGACGTCGGCGATCTCGGCCAGTTCGGAGGTGGGCAGGTTGCCCCGCTCGGAGCCGATCCGCAGCAACGTGCTCTGCAGCTCCTGGATCGGTCGCGGCGGCCGGACGGTCCAGCCATGGTCGCGGAACCAGCGCTTCACCTCACCACGGATGGTGGGCACCGCGTAGGTGAGAAAATCGTCGGCGCGGTCCGGGTGGAAGCTCTTCGCCGCTCGGACCAGCGCGGTGTACGCCACCTGTTCAAGATCGGCGCGGGGGATTCCGCGGCCGTTGTAGCGGTGAGCGATCGAGCGTGCGACCGCTGCGTTGAGCAGGATCACGTCCTCGAGGAGTCGCTCCTGCTCCTCTCCTTCGGCGTTGTGCGCCTTCGCCAACAGCTCTGAGGTCAGACGCTGTCGCTCGGCCCTGGGAAGGTCTGTCTCGAAAGTCGTCGTCGTCATGTCCAGGTAGTGCCCGACTCGAGGGTGCACCAACGGTTTCGAAGAGAAGTTCACCCGGCGGGGTGTGCCTCACCGCCCCCCGCAACCACCCCTACGGGTGGGAATCAGCGGCAGGCGGTGCTGCGGCGGCTCGCTACGGGTACCGGTGGAGCTGAACGCACAGACACGTGGAAGGAACACCATGAACGAGACCTTCGGCAGAAACAGTCTCGAGGGCAGGGTGGCGCTGGTGACCGGCGCCGGGAGTGGCCTGGGACGGGCGACGAGTCGCGTGCTCAGCGGCTCCGGTGCCTACGTCGTCGCCAGCGACCGGGATGCCGCGGCCGCAAAGGAGACCGTCGAGCTGATCCGTGGAGAGCCACGACGGGGAGAGGCGGAGGCCGTCGAGCTGGACGTCACCTCACCCTCAGCGGCCGATGAGACCGTCACCGACCTCTCTCAACGTTTCGGTGCCCGGTTCGATCTTCTGATCAACAACGCCGGCACCGACCGCGGGTCCGACCTGGTCAACATCGAGGACGAGCAGTGGCACGGCGTCTTCGGTGTCAACGTGGACGGCCCGATGCGCCTCTCTCGTGCCTTCGTACGTCACCGGCTCGCGCTCGAGGACGGGCCGACCCAGCCGGTGGCCGATATCGTCAGCATCGCCTCGATCAGTGCGCTGACGGTGGGCTCGGGCGCTGCTGCGTACAACTCGTCCAAGGCAGCGCTGCTCAAGCTCACCGAGGTGATGCAGACCGAGGCGCGCGAGCGGGAGTGGCCGGTCCGGGTCAGTGCGATCAACCCGGCGGCCATGGCCACGCCGATGATGGACCAGTGGGGACTCCCGCCGGAGCGGATGATGGACCCGACGATCGTTGCCGAGCTGATCCGGTTCGCGGTCTCGCTCCCTGAGGAGGCCTGTCTGCAGAGCTCCGTGGTGATGCTGCGCAACGAGGGCTACCCGCGATGAAAGACTGGGAGCAGGCATTGTCGGGCGCTCGGGTGGTGGTCACCGGGGGAGCCGGTTTCGTCGGCTCGTGGGTGAGCGAGCGGCTCCTTGACGCCGGGGCGCAGGTGTGGATCGTCGACAACATGCTCACCGGCTCTCCCGACAAGATCGAGCACCTCTTCCACCGCCCGGGCTTCGCGGTCTCCATCGCCGACGTCGGCCACTCGATCCCGGACCCTGGTGGCGTCGACCTGGTGATGCATCTGGCCTGTCCGGCCTCTCCGGTGCACTACCAGCGGCTCCCGCTCGAGACGCTCCGGGTGGCGAGCGATGGCACGGTCAACGCCCTCGAGCTGGCTGCCCGCCACAACGCCCGGTTCGTGCTCACCTCCACCTCGGAGGTCTACGGCGAACCCGAGATGCACCCGCAGCACGAGGAGTACTGGGGCCACGTCAACCCGATCGGCGTGCGCAGCGTCTACGACGAGGGCAAGCGGTTCGCGGAGGCGACGACGATGGCCTACGCCCGCGAGCGCGGCGTCGACGTCGGGGTGGCGCGCCTCTTCAACACCTATGGTCCGCGGATGAGCCTGGACGACGGCCGGGTCGTTCCGGCCTTCATCGGGCAGGCCCTGAGCGGATCCCCGCTGACGGTCGCCGGCGACGGCTCCCAGACGCGCTCGCTGTGCTGGGTCGAGGACACCGTCGAGGGCCTGCTGCGGCTCGCCTGCGGCGACGCGTCCGGCCCCGTCAACATCGGCAACGACCACGAGATCACCATGCTCGAGCTGGCGCACATGGTCATCGAGTTGACCGGATCCAGCTCGAGCATCCATCACGTCGCGCTGCCTGCCGACGACCCGCACGTACGCCGCCCGGACCTCACTCGGGCCAGGCTGCTGCTCGGCTGGGAGCCGACGATGTCGCTCGAGGAAGGACTCAAGCGGACGGCACGGTGGGTGGAAGAGACCCGCTCGGCTCGCGCAACAGACGCAGAGAGGCCGCGGTGACCTCGCTGACGGTCAGCCGCAGCAGGGCAGGGTCGGGGTGGGAGCCGTGTGGGTCTCCCGTGTCTGTGCCCCGCCACAGGGCGATGTGAGGGCCGGGCGGCGGACCCCAGAGAGCGGGCGGGGTGGGACCGAACAGGATCACCGACGGCGTCGCGAACGCCGAGGCCAGGTGGGCGATGCCGGTGTCACCGCTGACGAGGAGGTGGGTGTCGTCGACCAGGGCGGCCAGCTCGATCAGGTCCGTGGTGCCGGCAAGATTCGCCTCGGGCGGTAGGCCGGCCCGGCGGCGTACGTCCTCGGCCAGGTCGTGCTCACCCGAGGACCCGGTGATGAGGACCGGGGTTCCGGTGATCGCCAGACGTGTGGCCAGGTCGGCGAAGCGGTCGGGCGGCCAGCGACGGCTCCCGGAGGCGGCGCCGGGATGGATGAGGATCGCGGGGGTGTGGGACGCCGGACCCGGGGGCCGCGGGAGCCGCACGTCGTCCGGGCTGCCCTCGGCTCCCAGCGTCTCGACCAGCAGTCGGCACCAGCGCTCTCGTTCGTGCTCGGCCGGGTCCCAGGCGGGCCCATCGCCTTGGTCGAAGCCGATCACCCGGCGCGGGTCCAGGTCGCGGAGCAGATCGCGGGAGGCAGGACCGTTGCCGTGCAGGTCGATCACGAGATCCGGCGGTGAACCCGTCCAGGCCACCGGCGCGAGCTCCTCGGTGGAGATGACCTGATCGACCACGCCGGCGAACGTGATCAGCCGGGTCTGGGCCGCGGGCGCGGCAAGCACGATGCGGTGGCGTGGTAGCGCCCGGCGGAGCATGCGCAGAGCCGGCACCCCGGCGAGCAGGTCACCGAGCCCCAGCGCGCGATAGACGAGTGCCGTCCTCATCAGACCGAGGTGGCTCTCGCGGTCTCGATCAGGGAGGTCGTCGAGTGTCCGTCGTGGTAGGGCACCACGACCGTCCGGCCGCCCCAGGTGGCCAGCAGGTCGCTCTCGGGGAGGTCCTTCTCGGCGTAGTCGCCGCCCTTGACCCAGACGTGGGGACGGATCCGGGCGAGCACGTCCACCGGGGTGTCCTCGTCGAAGACGACCACGTCGTCGACGCAGTCGAGTGCCGCCAGCAGCCGGGCACGGTCCCGCTCGGGGACGAGCGGCCGGTCCTCGCCCTTCAGCCGGCGGACGGACTCGTCGGAGTTGAGGCACACGACCAGTCGTTGGCCGAGGCGCCGGGCCGCCTGAAGGGTGGCGATGTGCCCCGCGTGGAGGAGGTCGAAGCAGCCGCCGGTGGCGACGACCGTACGCTCCTCGGTACGCCGTTCGACGGGTGTGAACGACGCGGCACCGCCGGAGGCCACGAAGTCCCCGGCGGCCTCGACGGCTGTCTTCACGGCAGCCTCGGTCGCCACCGTGCCGGCGAGGCTCGCCGTCACGGTGGCCGCGAACCGGTCGCCGGCCCCGCAGGTGTCATGAGGTCCGACATGCTGGGTCGGGATCAGCTGGGGCGCCGCGTCGCGCTCGGCCAGGACAGCACCGTCCGATCCGACGGTGACGCAGACGGCCTGGGCGCCCCAGGCGCCGACCAGAGCGGCCGCGTGGTCGCTCGGATCCGTGCTCGCGACCCGACCGACGAAGCCGGCGGCCTCGGCTCGGTTCGGGGTGGCGAGACGTACGCCGGGGGTCGGGGCCGCCCCACGCGGATGCGGATCCCAGACCACGGGTGTCGATGTCGTCGCGGCGATGCCCGTCAGGGCGCTGCGCAGGTTGTCCACGCTCGAGAGGCCCTGGCCGTAGTCGGAGACGAGGACCGCGTCGGCCGCACCGATCGCGTCGAGCGCGTCGGCCGGGACAGGTGCGATCGAGCCGCACGCCCCCTCATCCAGCCGCGCGACCGGCTGCTGGTCGGCGATGATCCGCCGTTTGACCGGGGTGCTGCCGTCCTGAGGGACGGCAAGGACGTTGACGCCGGCGTCGCGGCACATCTCATGGATCCGCGAGCTTGCCGCGTCGGCGGCGAGCGCGGTCACCAGCACCACGTCGTGACCGTCGGCTGCCGCGAGAGCCGCTGCCAGGCCGGCCCCGCCGGGACGTAGCCGCTCCCTGGGATCGTCGATGACCGGCGCGTCCGCCTCCGGCAGCCGGCGGCGTACGTCTCCGGTGACGTCCACGTCGAGCAGAGTGTCGCCGACCACGACCATCCGGACGCTCATCGCGCGGCCTCCAAGTCCTCGACCGACGCCCGTGCCGGGGTGCCGACGCCGAGCTCGCGGTCGAGTGCCGCGCACATGATGTGCAGAGCGACCAGGTGCATCTCCTGCACGGTGGCGGTGTAGCGGGCGTCGACGGCGCAGTGCTCGTCGGAGAGTTCGGCCAGCGGGTTGGGGGCCGGACCCGTCATCGACCACACCTGCAGCCCGGACCGACGCCCGCGGCGGGCGGCAGCCAGGACGTTGCCGCTGCGACCGCTCGTGGACATCAGGACGAGTACGTCGCCGGGGCGGCCATGGGCCTCGACCTGGCGAGCGAAGAGCTCATCGGGCGGATAGTCGTTGCCGATGGCGGTCAGGCTGGAGGTCTCCGCGGAGAGGCAGATCGCCGAGAAGGGCGCACGGTTCTCGCGGTAGCGGCCGACCAGTTCGGCGGTCAGATGCTGGGCCTGGGCCGCGCTGCCTCCGTTGCCTGCGGCCAGAAGCCGGCCGCCGTCTTCGAGAACGGGGGCCAGGCGTACGCCCCAGTCGTCGGCGGTGTCGACGCATCCGTCGAATCTGCGCAGGGCCTGGCTCAGCTCGGCGAGGTGCTCGTGGGCGCACGGGGTCGTTGTCATCGGACTGCCTCCTTCGTATCGACGGAACCGGTGGATCGGGCGGGTCGGGTAAGCCGCTCGTAGAGGTCCTCGGTGGCAGCCAGGACGTGGTGCCAGTCGTACCGCTCGACCGCGCGCCGCCGACCGGCCTCGCCGTAGCGCCACCTGCGTTCCGGGTCGCGCAGCAGGGCGGCCAGCGCGCGTGCCAGGTCGACAGGGTCTCTCGGTGCCACCAGATCACCGGTGACGCCCGGGACCACGGTGTCGAGAAGCCCGCCGACGGCCGTGCCGACCACCGGTCGGCCACACGCCATCGCCTCGACCGGCACGATCCCAAAAGGCTCGTACCAGGGCACGGCGACCACGATGTCGCTGCTGCGGATCAGGCCGGGCACGTCGTCACGGTCGACGCTGCCGAGGAAGGTCGTGCGGTCGGCGACGCGGTGGCGTCGGGCGACCTTTCGCAGCCGCCGCGCCTCCGGGTCGGCGTCGAGATCCGTGTGCGACGGACCACCGGCGATGACCATCTCGACGTCGAGTCCCTCGTCGTGAACGAGGTGCCCAAGAGCCTCGATGGCGTTGCCGATCCCCTTGCGAGGCACCATCCTGCCCAGCACGAGCAGCCGCAGCCGGTCGGCGAGGCGGCCCGGACCGGGACGGAACAGATCGGTGTCGACACCACACGGGATGACCGTCTCGCGGTCGCCGGGAAGGCCCAGGCGGCGCAGCTCCCGGACCTCGTCGGTGCAGGTCGCGATGACCGCGTCGGCCTCGGCGCACAGCCGGCGCTCGTGCTGGATCCGTTCGGGCGGGCTGGTGTCGGCGTCGCCCTGCTGGCGGCGTTTGACGGACCCGAGGGCATGGAACGACTGCACCAGCGGCACGCCCTGCTCTCGGACGCCGGCGAGCGAGGCCAGCCCGCTCATCCAGAAGTGGGCGTGGACGAGGTCGGGTGGATCGCTCAGCCAGGATTCCTGGAGCCGCCTGGACAGCTCCGGGATGTAGGGGAGAAGATCGTCCTTGGCGACCTCTGCAGGTGGACCGGCCGGGACGTGCTCGACCACATAGCCGTCGGTGCGGACACGGGCGGGGGAGCCGGCGTTGTCGCGCCTGGTGTAGACGGTCACCTCGTGGCCGTCTTGGGTCAGACCCGCGGCGAGCGCCGCGACGTGGACGTTCTGTCCACCGGCGTCCTCGCGGCCGAGGGCGGCGAGCGGGTTGGCATGTTCAGAGACGAGTGCGACGCGCATCAGCGGCTCCTTCCCACGGTTTCGGATGGACGTACGCCGAGGGTGCCGAGCGCGGTGACGACATCTTCGGGCGTGACGCTTGTCAGGCATGGGTGGCCGGGCACGGGACACTCGCGGGCGCGGGTGTCGCGGCAGGGCGCGTGCTGGTCGCCGAGGAGCACCCGGTCGACGCGGTAGGGTGCCCAGCGCTCGGCGCTGATCGTCGGGGCGTAGAGCGACACCACGGGCGTGCCGACGGCAGCGGCCAGGTGGGCCGGGCCGGTGTTGCCGACGACGACGGCCTCGGCCCGCTCGAGCACGCCGGCCAGCTCGTCGAGCTCGAGAGCGCCGCCGAAATCCGTGCCGTCCTCCGCGGCGACGTAGGCGGTCAGCGGTCGCTCCGCAGGGCTGCCGGTCACGACGACACCGAGCCCGAGGGCGCGCAGCCGTCCGCACAGCTCGCGGAACCGGTCCGCCGGCCACGCGCGGGCGGGCGCCGAGGTGCCTGGGTGGAGGACGACGTACGGCTCCGAGCCCGTCGACCCTCGTCGGCCGCGGCCGAGGACCGCCAGCCGGCCGTCGTCACCGTCGGGGAGCCGGCCACCGCAGGCGATGGCGACGGCGAGCGAGCGTTGGGCCTCGGGGATGTCCTCCTCGACCCGCACCCGATGGTCGAGCAGCGAGCCGGGGTAGTCGGTGCTCACCGCACCGATACGGTCGACGCCGGCCATCCTCAGGACGAGTGCGACGGGCAGCGGCGACTGGTGGAAGCTGGTGAGGACGACCGCCCGGTCGAACAGACCCGCCTCGAGCCGTTTGCGGAGCAGGTCGACCTCGTCGGGATCGACCGGCGGCGGGTCGGCGACGATCCACGGCGCCTCCCAGCACAGCACCTCGTCGACCCCGGGCAGCAGCTCGGCTGCCTCGCGGCCGAGGGGACCGCACAGCATCGTGACGTGGTCGCTGGTCGCGGCCATCGCACGCACCGCCGGGCCGGTGAGGAGCACGTCGCCCATCGAGTCCAGGCGTACGACGAGGGTCCTCACCACGCGCCTCCCATCACCTGCTCGACGGCCTCGGAGAGGTCGTCGGCGGTGCGAGGAGCGGCGTCGATCTCTTCCTGGCGGGTCCGCTTCGTCGGGACCATGCAGGCGCTGACGCCGGCACCTCTCGCGGCGGCGATGTCGCTGCCGATGTCGCCGATCATCAGGGCGCGGTCGGGATGGACCCCGGTGTCGGCGAGCGCCCGTTTGACCAGCTCAGGACCGGGTTTGCGGCACTCGCAGTGGTCCTCGGGGGAGTGCGGGCACCGCAGCACGGCCTCGAACGGGCCGAGCAGCTCGACGACACGGTCGTCGACGGCGTCGGCCTGCTGCTCGCTGATGAGGCCGCGGCCGATGCCGGACTGGTTGGTCACGATCATCAGCCGGACGCCTTCTGCCCGGAGCCGGTCGAGCGCCTCGCGGGCACCAGACAGGGGGCGGACCAGGTCGGGGTCGCCGTTGTAGGGCACGTCTTCGACCAGGGTGCCGTCGCGGTCAAGCAGGACCAGCTCGGGGATTCCTCGCCAGGCCTTGGCGCCGTGGTGGAGACGTACGCCTCGAAGCAGGTGCCAGGTCGCGGCCGCCGGGATCGCGGCGCTGGTCAGCAGCATGCACCTGATCTCGTCGGCCGTTCGCGGGCCCGGGAGGATGCGATGCCAGGCGAGCTCGGCGGTGCCCGCCAGCCAGCCCATCGCCCCGGTGGTGGCGAGCCCTCGCCGCCGGGAGAGCAGACCGGCGACGCCGAGAGCTCCGGCGGCCGTGACGGCTAGGTGAGCCTTCCGACGCCCCTCGGGAGCCCGCGCCCGCTCGTGCCAGCCAGGCCCGTGGGCCACCCGCATCAGGATGTCGTCGGCGTTGCCCGCCTGGGCGCGCACGCTCGCCCAGTCGTCGGAGGGCCGCACCGGGTGGGTCACGTGTCGGCTGCCGGTGACGATGCGGCCGTGGTCGGCGCCGAGACGCAGGGCCAGGTCGGCGTCCTCGCGGAACGCTCGCCGGAAGCGCTCGTCGAAGCCGCCGACCGCGGCGATCCGGTCGCGCCGGTAGCTCATGTCGGCGGTGATCCACGCCGATGTCTCCAGGCCCGCGGTGCCACGCTCCCAGTCGGTCGGGCGACGGCCCCCGGGGAGCGGCACCGTCAGGCGCCCCTGGCTGCCGACGATCTCCTGCTCGGGGTAGTCCTCGAGCAGGCGCAGATCGGCGATGAGGTCGCGATACCAGCACACGTCGGGCACCACGTCGTCGTCGAGGAACGAGACCCAGGGCGTGCGGGTGTGACGCCAGCCGATGTTGCGGGCTCGGGCCGGCCCACCGCCGCCGGTGCGGACCACCTCGACATCGATCGTCCCGTCACCGACGACCAGGTCGTCGCCGTCGGGGCGGTCGTCGACCACGATCACCGGACGGTGCAGCGGCACCGTCTGGCTTGCGAGCGCGTCCAGCAGCGTCCACAGGCTCGCCCGGCCCAGGGTCGGGATGACGATGGTGGTCTCGATGGTCATGAGAAGGCCCCCGATCGGCGTACGACGAACGGCCCGATCGCGAGCAGGTCGATCGGGCTCGACCCGAAGCACTCCAGCGCGTCTCGCGGTGAGTCGACCATGGGACGGCCCGCGGTGTTGAGGCTGGTGTTGACCACGACGGGCAGGCCGGTGCGTGCCTCGAACTCGCTCAGCATCCGGGCCAGCAACGGCTCGTCGACGGCATCGACGGTCTGGATCCGGGCGGTGCCGTCCACGTGGGTCACGGCCGGGATGAGCGCATGCCACTCGGCGGTGACGTCGTGGACGAAGAGCATGTATGGCGAGGGCAGCGGCCCCCGCTCGAAGATGTCCGCGGCGCGCTCGGCGAGCACCATCGGCGCCACCGGGCGGAACTGTTCGCGGCCCTTGACGTCGTTGAGCCGCTCCAGGTTCTCCGGGCGGCCCGGGTGTGCCAGCAGCGAGCGGTGCCCGAGCGCCCGCGGGCCGAACTCGCTGCGTCCCTGGAACCACGCGACGATCCCGTCCCCGGCCAGTGTCTCGGCGACGGTCGCGGCCAGGTCGTCCGGCCGCTCGTAGCCGATCCGGGCGGTACACAGCGCCGCCTCGATCTCCTCGTCGCTCCAGCCGCGGCCAAGGGCCGCTCCGGGCATCGGCACGAGGCGATCCCCGCCGTCGGCAGCGACCTGCAGCGCGGCACCCAGCGCCGTCCCGGCGTCTCCGGCGGCCGGCTGCACCCAGATGTCCTCATACCCGCTGTTCTCGACCAGCTCGGTGTTGGCGACGCAGTTGAGCGCCACCCCGCCTGCCAGCGTCAGGTGGCTGCCACCGGTCTGCGACCGCAGCCGCTGGGCCAGCTCGACGAGCACCTCCTCGAGCCGCAGCTGCACGCTCGCCGCGAGGTCGGCGTGGTCCTGGGTCCACTCGGCGCCCGGAGCCAGCCGGGGCGCCAACGAACGCCAGTCGACCTTCTCGGTGAGGAACCCACCTTGGCCGGTGAGCCGGATCCGCTCGGTCAGCTCGTCGATGAAGCGCGGCTTTCCATAGGAGGCGAGCGCCATCACCTTGTACTCGTCGCTCGAGCGCAGGAACCCCAGATGCTCGGTGAGGTCCTCGTAGAGGAGCCCCAGGGAGTGCGGGAGCTCTTGGGCGTGGAACGTCGTCAGCGACCCGTGCTCGTCATAGCGGCCGGCGAGATGGCTGTTGCACTCACCGCGACCGTCGAGGACGAGCACGTCGCTGCCGTGGGAGACGTACGGGGAGGCCAGCGCCGTGGAGGCGGCATGGGCGACGTGGTGGGGCACGAAGCGCACCGCCGCCGGGTCCAGCCCCGGCAGGAGATCGGCGAGGAAGGTCGGTGCATGTGCGGCGTACGTCTGCCGAAGCCCGTCCCACGGGTCGTCCAGGCCCATGGCGTCGGCCGGGCGAGCGAGCGCCGGGTCGTAGGAGTACGCCACCGCGTCCAGGTCCTCGGCGCTCAGACCGGCCTCGGCCAGGCACCACCTGATCGCCTGCTCCGGGAGCTCCCATGCAGCGAACGGCACCGGTCGATGGCCGTGCTTGCGGCGCGAGAACCGCTCCTCCTCGGCGGCTGCGATCGTCACGCCATCGACGACCAGCGCGGCGCTGGGATCGTGGAACAGAGCATTGACGCCGAGGATCTTCATCCGTCCTGCCTTCCGGGACTCAGTGGGTGCCATGGGGCTGTGTCGTCGGGCCGTGCCATGGGGGAAGTGCCTTTCGAGTACCCGCAGAGAAGCGCTTTAAACCGCTTCTCGCAGAACTTCCTCCCGCCGGGCCGTATCACCGAAGGTGCTCCTGGGCACCGGCCCGACATGAGAATTCTGATCTGGCACGTGCACGGGTCTTGGACGACCTCCTTCGTGCACGGCCGCCACGAATACCTTCTCCCGGTGACCCCGGACCGCGGCTCCGACGGGCTCGGTCGCGCCCGCACATGGGACTGGCCGACGGCCGCTCGCGAGGTCGCGCCCGAAGCGCTGCCGGACGAGGACGTCGACCTCGTCGTCCTGCAGCGTCCGCACGAGGCCGCCCTGGCCGAGCGCTGGCTCGGCGGCCGTCGACCCGGGATCGACGTACCCGCCGTCTATCTCGAGCACAACACTCCGGCCGGCGCCGTCCCCGACACTCGTCACCCCATGGCAGGCGGAGGCGTGCCGATCGTGCACGTCACCGGATTCAACGATCTCGTCTGGGACTGCGGCGAGACTCCGACGACGGTGATCGAGCACGGCATCGTCGACCCTGGCCGCCGCTACACCGGCGACATCGAGCGCGCCGCGGTGGTCGTCAACGATCCCGTACGTCGCGGCCGATCCGTCGGGGCCGACCTCGTCCCCGCACTGGCCGAGGGCGTCGGCGCCGACGTGTTCGGGATGCGCGTCGAGCACCTGCCCGCACTCCGGGGCCTGCGGACGTACGAGGACCTGCCCCAGATGGATCTCCACGACCACCTTCCGCGGCGCCGCGTGTACGCGCACCTCAACCGCTGGACCTCCCTCGGCCTCTCGCTGATCGAGGCGATGCATCTGGGCATGCCCGTCGTCGCGCTGGCCACCACCGAGACGCCGTTGGCGGTGCCGCACGAGGCCGGCTTCGTGACCACCCGCCGGGACGAGATCGTCTCGGCCGTACGCCACCTGATGAAGGATCCCGACGTCGCGGAGGAGGCCGGTCTGATCGGGCGCCGGCACGCCAGGAAGCGCTACGGCCTGGAGAGGTTCCTCCGTGACTGGGACGACGTGCTCCGATCGGTGACCGACGGCGTCGCTCCCTGATCCGGGCATGCTCGGCGCCGGCCAGGGGTACGGGACGCATGAGCCTTTCCCCGACCGTAGGAGCGTCATGTCGGACATTCCGATCCCCGGTGCCCCCGCCCCGCAGCCGCCACCCGTGGAGGAGCCCACCGAACCGGTACCCACACCAGGCCCCAAACCTGACCAGAGCGGACCACAGGTGCGGACGCCGACCGGTGTGGAGGCCCACGATGACCAGCAGGTCAATGCCCAGCAGGGCGAGTGGCTGACCACGTCCGGAGGCGTGCGTCTGCGCGAGACCGACAAGTCGCTCAAGGCGGGTGAGCGCGGCCCGACCCTGCTCCAGGACCACCACCTGCGCGAGAAGATCACGCACTTCGACCACGAGCGGATCCCGGAGCGCGTGGTCCACGCCCGCGGGGCCGGCGCGCACGGCACCTTCAAGGCCTACGGCGGCGCGGAGACCGTGACCAGCGCCGGCTTCCTCGCCGAAGGCCGGGAGACGCCGGTCTTCGTGAGGTTCTCCACGGTGCTCGGCTCGCGCGGCAGCGCCGACACGGCACGTGACACCCGCGGGTTCGCGACCAAGTTCTACACCGAGGAGGGCAACTTCGACCTCGTCGGCAACAACATCCCCGTCTTCTTCATCCAGGACGGCATCAAGTTCCCCGACGTCATCCATGCCGGCAAGCCGCACCCGGACCGTGAGATCCCACAGGCTCAGTCCGCGCACGACACCTTCTGGGACTTCGTCTCGCTGCACACCGAGGCGCAGCACCACACGATGTGGAACATGTCCGACCGCGGCCTGCCGCGTTCCTACCGGATGATGGAGGGCTTCGGCGTCCACACCTTCCGGCTCGTCAACGCCGCCGGCGAGACGAGCCTCGCGAAGTTCCACTGGAAGCCGAAGCTCGGTGTGCACGGCCTGCTCTGGGAGGAGTCGCAGATGCTCGGTGGCTTCGACCCCGACTTCCACCGCCGCGATCTCGCCGACGCGATCGAGACCGGCGCATACCCCGAGTGGGAGCTGGGCATCCAGGTCTTCCCCGACACCCCTGAGCAGACCTACGCGGGCATCGACCTGCTCGATCCGACCAAGCTCGTTCCGGAGGAGATCGCGCCGGTCCAGAAGATCGGCCGGATGGTCCTCGACCGCAACCCGTCCAACTACTTCGCCGAGACCGAGCAGGTCGCCTTCCACGTCGGCAACCTCGTGCCCGGCGTCGACGTCACCGACGACGCCCTGATGCAGGCGCGGCTGTTCTCTTACGTCGACACCCAGCTGACCCGGCTCGGCGGACCGAACTTCAACCAGATCCCGGTCAACCGCCCGCACGCCCCGGTCAACGACATGTTGCGCGACGGGTTCCACCAGGACGCGGTGCACCGTGGGGTGGCGCCCTACCATCCCAACTCGCTCGACGCCGGGTGCCCGTTCATGGCGGGCGACCCGCAGGGAGCCTTCGTGGACAACCCGGTCAGGGTGCCCGAGACGGTCAAGCAGCGCGCTCAGCCGGCCTCCTTCGACGACCACTTCAGCCAGGCGCGACTCTTCTGGCTCTCGATGACACCGGTCGAGAAGCAGCACATCATCGCGGCGTACAGCTTCGAGCTGGGCAAGGTCTACGAGCCCGCGATCCGCGAGCGGCAGCTGCAGTGCCTGGCCAACGTCGACGCCGACCTTTGCGAGGGGGTCGCCACCTCCCTCGGGCTGCCGACGCCGTCTCCGACCGTCGAGCTCGCCGACCCCGAGCCCAGCCCGGCTCTGTCGATGCTCGGCGGCTCCTACCCACCGGACGGACGGGTCGTCGGCATCGTCGCCGGCCCGGAGAGCACGTCCGACCAGGTCGACGGGGTGCGTACGGCGCTCTCCGGGGCAGGGATCACGCCGCTCCTCATCGCCCCCACGGGCGCTCCGGTGGGCGGGGAGCTGCCGGTGCAGCGTACCTTCGCCACCGCTCGGTCGGTCGAGTACGACGCGCTGGTGGTCGCAGACGGCGCGGGGGCCATCGACTCGGACCCGCACCTGCTGCTCCTGATCGAGGAGGTCTTC
This sequence comes from Nocardioides sp. NPDC006273, assembly GCF_040613495.1. Taxonomy (NCBI): domain Bacteria; kingdom Bacillati; phylum Actinomycetota; class Actinomycetes; order Propionibacteriales; family Nocardioidaceae; genus Nocardioides; species Nocardioides sp. NPDC006273. The sequence goes on from NZ_JBEXSD010000046.1 coordinate 40,378, forward strand.
CGGCACGGCAAGGCGCTCCTCGCCTGGGGCGACGGTGTGGAGGCGGTCGCGACAGCGGGGATCGCGGTGCCCGCGCCGGGGGTCAATGCCCTGGAGTCCGGAGCCGAGGTCGCCGCCGAGCTTCCCGACCTGCTCGCTGCGCACCGGTCGTGGGAGCGGTTCACGCTCTCCTGAGGGGTTTGCCGTCAGGAGGGTTTGCCGGACGCGGGGGTGGGTACCGGTAGCCCGTAGCCGCTTGGACGACAAGGTCCGAGCATCCCCCGCAACAACTACACACCGAGGTGAGATCCAAATGGCACTACTTCTCTGGCTGATCGCGGCAGCTCTGGTGATCGGCGGCATCGTGTCGCTGATCCGTGGCCAAATCCTGTGGGGCGCAGTCCTCATCGTGGTCGGCCTGTTGGTCGGCCCCGGTGGGGTGAGCATCTTCACATAGACACCGTGCGGCCCGGCGCCCCCAGCGGGCCCCGGGCCGCGTGGCGTCCGTGTGAAAGGCCGGCATGAGAGCCGGTGTGAAGCGAGCGAAAGGACCGATCATGGGTAAGTGCGTCACGTGTGGCAACGACTACGACGGGACCTTCGAGGTGACGACGGCATCGGGCGAGCACCATGTCTTCGACTCGATCGAGTGCGCGGCGCCGGTGATCGCGCCGACGTGCGTCAACTGCGGCACCCGCATCCTCGGGCACGGGGTGCAGAACGAGCAGCACATGTTCTGCTGCGCTCATTGCGCCAACGAGGTGGGCGTGACCGGTGTGAGCGACCGGGTCACGAGCGGTTCCTGACGGACAGTTGACCCGGATGACCCGCGATCTCGCCACGGATCTGTTCCGGCACGGTTACCACGCGATCCCCGATGCTCGCCGCGAGGCGGGCGACGCGCCGGTCTGTCCCGTCAAGCTCCTCGGAGACGACGCTCTGGTCGTGAGCGGTCCCGGCTCCGTACGTCGCTTCTACGACTCCTCGCTCATCCAGCGCTCCGGTGCGGTCCCTGCGCCGCTTGCCGCGCTTCTCTTCGGCTGGGGGGCCATCCACGGCCTCGACGGCGCCGAGCACCTCCACCGCAAGGCGCTCTTCCTCGACCTCCTCGACGATGCCGCCGCCGCGGACCTTCAGGACAACGTACGCTGCCACCTGCTCTCGTCCCTGCACGAGAATCACGGGGAGACGGTGAGCGTGTTCACGCTCCTGTCCGAGGTCTACGGCCGCGCAGTCCTCGACTGGGCCGGCATCTCGGTGCGCGACCCGGGCAGGGTCGGGCGCCGGCTGGCGGCGATCGTGGACGGGTTCGGGATGTCGGGGCCGTCAGTCGGGTCGGCGTGGGCGGCTCGGCTCTGGGCCAACCACTGGGCGCGGGGGTTGATTCGGGAGGCGCGCTCGGCCTCGCCGGTGTCCGGTGCCCCGACGCCCGTGCAGACCATCGCGGGCTGGCGGGACCAGCACGGGGACCTGCTGTCCGTCCCCGTGGCCGCGGTCGAGCTGCTCAACGTCCTTCGCCCGGCCGTCGCGGTCGCCTACCTCGGCGCCTTCGCCGTGCAGGCCCTCGACGATCATCGACAGCTCTGGCCGACCCTCGCCGAGCACGCTTCCTGGCGGCAGGCCTTCTCCCAGGAGGTTCGCCGCACCTCTCCGTTCGTGCCCGCGCTCGCCGGTGTCACCCGTCAGCAGGTCGACTGGGACGGTCATCCCGTCTTCCCGGGACAGCGGATCGTCCTCGACGTCCCCGGAACCGACCTGGATCCGAGCTCGTGGCCAGCGCCGATCGAGTTCTCACCCGAGCGGTTCCTCGGCCGGCAGGCCGACCCGTTCGAGCTGGTCCCGCAGGGCGGGGGAGACCCGACAGAGGGACACCGGTGTCCCGGCGAGCCGGCGACGATCGAGATGCTTTCCGCGACCGTCGAGGTCTTCGCCGCCGCCTCGTGGAGCGTGGCGGAGCGGGGGAGCACCTACCCGCGGATTCCGGCTCGGCAACGGTTGCGGGTGCGGATCGGATAGGCCGGGTTCGGCCCGGCACCTCAGAGCGCGGTGACCGTCTCGCTGGGGGATAGGGCCCGAGTCGGCGCGCCCCACAACAGCACGACCGACAGCAGCGCGGCGATCGCCGCGCAGACCGCGGCACCGGCGAAGACGGTGTGCTCTTGGGAGATGGCGGCACCGATGAGCAGGTCCTGATACTCCTCGCACATGCCACCGCCGGTGCAGACCGAGGAGAGCGACGGCAGGTCGGCCTGGGCGGCGTAGTAGCTGCGGAGGCCGATCGTGGTCAGCGCCGAGATGCCCACGAGCATGCCGACCATGCGGGCGACGACGGTGAACGACGTGGTCAGGCCGTGCACCGACTGCTCGGTGGTGGCCAGGACCGCCGCGTTGACCGGCGCCAGCGCGAGACCGAAGCCGAGGCCGCCGGCGACGAGCACGACGGTCGACGACAGCGAGCGGAGGGCCTCGGCGTCCCAGCGGGCCATGAACACGAACGCCACCGCCGCGAGCAGCATCCCGCCACCCGCGATCACGCCCGCGGGCAGCCGCCGGATGAGGAACCCGCCCACGACGGCGCCCACCGGCAGCGCGACCAGGAACTCCAGCAGCACCAGGGCGGCCCTCAGCTGGCTGTCGCCGTGGATGGTGGTGCGGGCGAAGAGCGGCACATCGATGAGCGCGGCCACCAGGGCTGCGCCCACGAAGAACGAGACGAGCACCGAACCCCACGCCGGCATCCGCGCGAACGCACCGCGCGGCACGATCGGGTTCTGTGCCCGCCGCAGGTGGAAGACGAAGCCGAGCAGGGCGAGCCCGGCAGAGACGAGATACCAGACGCCCTGGTCGGAGAAGACCGCCACCTCGGGGTCGGCGGTCGCGAATGCCAGGATCACGCCCGCCAGGGTGATCGAGAGCAGCAGCGCTCCGAGGAGATCGACCTCTGCGGTGATCCGGCGAAGCACGCTGCGTACGCCTGGCTTGGCCATCCACGTCGCCACGAAGCCGAGCGCGGCGATGATCGTGATCAGCCCCAGCGGCGTCAGCCAGCGCGAGGATCCGACGGCAGGCACGTAGAGCGCACCCCAGGTCAGGTCCTGTACGAGCGTGGTGGGCTCGACCGCCAGCAGCACGAATGCGGCGCCGGCGACCAGCAGCATCAGCAGCGCCGCCACGCCGATCGAGCCGCTGGGCTCGACCAGCGAGGCTCGCGGGCCGGCGCTTCGCCCCAGCCTGCTGATGGCGATCGCCAAGACGGCGCCGACCACGAGGTTGAGCAGGAAGATGGCCCGCCAGTCCGCGACCGCGAGCACCACCGCCCCGAAGAGCGGGCCGAGCACCGAGCCGAGCTCCTGGACCGCCGAGACCAGCCCGAGCGGCACGCCGCGGCGCTCGACCGGATAGAGCGCCGCGACCAGAGCAAGGGTCGCCGGCACCAGCGCACCACCGCCCAGCCCCTGGAAGAACCGCCCGACCACCATCGCGGTCAGGTCCCACGAGAGCGCCGTGAGGAAGGAGCCGAAGGCGAAGACCACCAGCCCGGCGACGAGCACCGGTAGGTGGCCGAGGAGGTCGGCGAGCCGTCCGATCAGCGGCAGCACCGCGACGTAGCCCAGCAGGAAGCCTGAGATCACCGGTGCGGCCCGCTGCAGCTCCTCGATCGAGAGCCCGACGCCTGCCATCATGTCCGGCAGGGCCAGCACGACGACGTAGGTGTCCGCAGCGGCGAACGCCACCGCGATCGCGGCGAGCCAGAGGACTGCCCTCACGGCTTGGCGATCTCCTTCTCGACGCCGTACTCGGTCACGTCGAGCGTGTAGGAGTAAGCCGCCTCGCCCTCACCGCTGAAGTTGCCCGTGATGGTGGCCTCGGTGAGCTCGTCGGCGTCGTTGATGACGTAGGTGACGTCGAACTCGCCCTCCGCGCCGGCGAGGATCTTCTGGACCGCCGCGGCCGGCAGCGTGCCGGTGTAGGTGGAGAGGATCTCGTCGTTGTCGGCGCCGCCACGCACCGACTTGCCGATCTTGACGTCCTGGGTCGCCGGGAGCAGCGAGGAGATGCCGGTCTGCGGAGCGATGAGCGCAGCCGGGTCCGGCACGCCGTACTTGGCCGGGTCGAGCTCCTGGAACGAGGTCGTGAACGGCAGCTTCGCGTAGACGACGTCGTCGACCGAGACCACCTCGACCTGCGCCTCGGCACCCATCACCGGCACGGTGAGCTTGCCCTCGAAGGCGGGCTGGCGGGTCAGCGTCCCGGTCGCAGCCTTCAGCGTCGTGATGCCTTCGGGCAGGTCGTCGGAGGCGAGCGAGAAGTTGATCCCGCTGGTCTCGTCGAGGTGGTTCTGCGCGGCTGCGAGCACCTGCTGCGGCGTACGGCCCTTGGCCGGGTCCTCGCCGCCGCAGGCGGTCAGCACGAGGAGCGCGGCCAGGAGGGCGATGAGAGCGAAGGCGAGGCGCGGCAGGTTCCGCCCCAGATGCGAGCTGAGCATGCGGGTCAGAATGCCACGCCCCGCAACTCCATGGGGCGTTCAGGTCCGTTCGGCCGTGTCGGACCGCGCCGGTTCGGCTGGTCCGGCAAGCGCTGTGGGTGCGGATGCTCACGGAGGTAACTCGGTCTAGCTGCACTTCCCTCGTGGAACTCCGCGAGGGAAGTGAGCGTCGACCGAGTTACCTCGGTGAGCAGACGACACCTACCCGGCGGAGACCGGGAACGCGTGGGCGACCGGGCCGGCGACGGCGTCGATGGGCTGCTCCAGCGGCACCCCGGAGCCGTCGCGGCGGGGGTCGATCTCGGGCAGCTCGATCGGTGCGCCGGAGGCCGCGGCTGCCATCGGGGGAGCGGCGCCGACCCAGGCGAAGACGATCGAGTCCTCGCCCTTGAGGTAGCGGTGGGCGCGTACGCCGCCGGTGGCCCGGCCCTTGGCGGGGTACTCGCTGAACGGCGTGGCCTTCACCGATCCCGTCTCGGTCCCGGGCAGAGCGCTCGACGAGCCGGCGATGGTCACGACCGCCGCACCCTCGGGAGCGTCGGCGGAGACGACTCCGAAGAAGATGACGCGGGAGCCGTGGGCCATCCGGACGCCGGCCATGCCGCCGGCGCTGCGGCCCTGGGGGCGTACGACGTCGGCGGGGAAGTGGAGGAGCTGGGCGTCGGAGGTGACGAAGACCAGCGCCTCGGTGCCGGTGCGCAGCTCTGCTGCGCCGACCACCTCGTCGCCGTCGGCGAGCTTGATGACCTCCCACTCGTCCTTGTTGAGCAGCACCTCGGGGTTGACCCGCTTGACGACACCGAGCTTGGTGCCGAGCGCGATGCCCGGGCCTTCGGTGGCCAGCGTGGTGAGTGCCAGCGCCTTCTCGTCGGACTCCAGCGAGAGCAGCGCGGACAGCGGCAGACCACCGGAGAGGTTCGGGTCGCCGTGGGTCGGCGGCATCGCCGGCAGGTCGAGCACCCCGAGGCGTACGAGGCGTCCGCGGGAGGTGAGGACGCCGATCTGGCCGCGGACGGTCGCCGGGACCACCGAGACGATCACGTCATGGTTGGCGCGTCCCGAGCCGGTCGAGAAGGGCTCGGCGTCCGAGGAGCGGGCCAGGAGACCGGTCGAGGAGAGCAGCGCGAAGCACGGGTCGTCGGCGACCTCCAGGCTCATCGCCTCGAGCGCCGGGGTGCCGGCCGAGGCGAGCAGGACGGTGCGGCGCGGGGTGCCGAACGTCTTGGCCACCTCACCCAGCTCGTCGGAGACGACCTTGCGGAGCATGTCGTCGTCGCCGAGGATCGAGTCGAGGTACTCGATGGTGGCGAGCAGGTCCTCGCGCTCCTTCTCCAGCTCGATCTTGGAGAACTTCGTCAACCGGCGCAGCGCCATGTCGAGGATGTACTCCGCCTGCGCCACGCTCAGGTCGAAGACCGACATGAGCCGCTCCTTGGCCTCTCCGGCGTTGTCGGAGGAGCGGATCAGCTGGATGACCTCGTCGATGTCGAGGATCGCGATCAGCAGACCGTCGACCAGGTGGAGCCGGTCGGCGGCCTTGTCGCGGCGGAACTGGCTGCGGCGGCGGACGACGTCGTAGCGGTGTCCCAGGAAGACCTCGAGGAGCTCCTTGAGGCCGAGGGTGCGCGGCTGGCCGTCGACGAGCGCGACGTTGTTGATGCCGAAGGAGTCCTCCAGCGGGGTCATCTTGTAGAGCTGCTCGAGCACGGCCTCGGGGACGAACCCGTTCTTGACCTCGATCACCAGGCGGGTGCCGTGCTCGCGGTCGGTGAGGTCCTTGAGGTCGGCGATGCCCTGGATCTTCTTGGACTGCACCAGCGTCTTGACGCGCTCGATGATCTTCTCGGTGCCGATGTTGAACGGCAGCTCGGTGATCACGATGCCCTTGCGGCGGCCGAACGTCTCGATCCGCGTGGTGGCGCGGATCTTGAAGGAGCCTCGGCCGGTCTCGTACGCGTCCCGGATCCCGTCGAGGCCGACGATCGTGCCTCCGGTGGGGAGGTCGGGGCCGGGGATGAACTTCATCAGCGTGTCGAGCTCGGCACCGGGGTGCTTGATGAGGTGACGCGCGGCGGCGATGACCTCGATCAGGTTGTGCGGCGCCATGTTGGTGGCCATGCCGACCGCGATGCCGGTGGCGCCGTTGACCAGCAGGTTGGGGATCGCGGCGGGGAGCACGCTCGGCTCCATCTCCCGCGAGTCGTAGTTGGGCCGGAAGTCGACCGTGTCTTCCTTGATGTCATCGGTCATCGCCTGCGCGGCCGGACCCATCCGGGCCTCGGTGTAACGCATCGCCGCAGCCGGGTCGTCGCCGCCGGGGGAGCCGAAGTTGCCGTGCCCGTCGATCATCGGCAGCCGCATCGCCCACGGCTGCGCCATCCGGACCAGGGCGTCGTAGATCGCGCCGTCGCCGTGCGGGTGCAGCTTGCCCATCACCTCACCGACGATGCGGGCACACTTCACGTGACCGCGGTCGGGTCGTACGCCCATGTCGTTCATCGTGAACAGGATCCGGCGCTGGACGGGCTTGAGGCCGTCGCGGGCGTCGGGCAGTGCCCGCGAGTAGATGACGGAGTAGGAGTACTCCAGGAATGAGGACCGCATCTCGTCACCGATGTCGGTGTCGAGGATGTGCTCCTCGAAGTCGTCAGGGACGTCCTGCTTTGCCTTGCCGCGTGCCATAAGGGGCATTGTCTCGAATCCCTGTGCGAACGCGACATCGGGCTCGCCGTATGGGGTCAGATCTGTCTGGTACGGCCCGGTGGTCGAGACCTTCTCCGCTGGTCGAGGCGCCGGAGCCTGGGCGGAGGCGTGTCGAGACCAACACAGTCGCTCCGGTGGTCGAGCTTGTCGAGACCTCCCCTGAGGAAACCTCGCTTCGCGACCGTTTCTTCGCTTCAGGGTTCGCCGCCGACCCCTTCCTCGAGTGTTTCTCGATCATGCACCGCCTCAAGGACGGGCTTCGCCCGCCGCTTCGCGGTGGCCTTCGGCCATCCTTGACCCGGCACCTGATCGAGAAAAGATTTCGCCTATATCGGGGCGGCGGCGAGGGTGTGGCGCGGGGATCAGGTTGCTTGTTCACGGACCGCATAAATCGGTGCTGACCAGCACAAACAGGTAGCGCCGTGGTGCCGTTTGGCATATAATTGGGCGCATGAACGAGACCGCCGACCACCTCCTTGCCGGGCCGCCGCTGGGTGCGTCCGAGAAGGAACTGGTCGACTGGATCAGCCGGCTTGAAGAGGTGAAGTGCGCCGCTGAGGCTGTTCAGGCAGAAGCAGCGGTACGCCTCGACGAGGCCACCCGGGCACGGCAAACCGAGGCAGGGATCCCTGCCCGCAAGCTTGGGGAGGGCGTCGCCTCGCAGGTGGCGTTGGCGCGGCGGGTCTCACCGGCCAAGGGAGCCAAACTGTTGGGGCTGGCGAAGATCCTCCTCGCCGAGATGCCGCATACGTTCGCGTTGATGAAGGCCGGGTTGTTCTCGCAGTGGCAGGCCACCATCCTCGCCCGCGAAACCGCCTGCCTCTCACTGGAGAACCGCCGCGTCATCGACTACCAGCTCTGCTCGCCCGGCTCCGACGACGAACCGCCTGTTGTGGTGACGATGGGGCTGCGGCAACTCGAGAACGCGGCCAAGAAGCTGGCCATCACCCTCGATCAGGAATCCGTCGTCGCGCGGGCAGCGAACGCGGAGAAAGACCGCCGGGTCAGTGTCCGGCCGGCGCCGGACACGATGACCTGGCTCGGCGCCCTGTTGCCGGTCAAGGACGGCGTCGCGGTGTTCGCGGCGCTGGACCAGGCAGCTAAGGCCGCCTGTGCGGCCGGCGATGAGCGCACTCGCGGTCAGGTCATGGCCGACACTCTGGTCGACCGCGTCACCGG
>NZ_JBEXSD010000047.1:0-47656 GCF_040613495.1 Nocardioides sp. NPDC006273
GCACGCCAGTTCTGGCGCCTCTTCGGAATCTGGCTGCTGGCCAGCATCATCGTCGCGGGCGTCTCGGCCCGCGCCCGGCGGCCGGGTGCTCAGCGCCGGGTCAGGCGGTATCCGCCGTGGTGGAGGACACCGTCATCGAACTCACCGAACGCCCAGAACCCGAGGTCGTCCAAATACTCGATGTGGTTGCCGGTGATCCAGTAGCGGCCTTGGTAGGCGTGCGGACGGCCGTCGCGCGTCTCGTCGTAGCGCCCGTCGGCAAGCAGTTCCTGGTGCAGGAAGCCGGTGTCGTCGATCCACATGCCCACCCAGGGGTGCTCGGTGTCGCCGGCCGCCTCGGTCGCGGGTGCCGCCTCGCCGAGCGGTGCGCCGTTCCACACCGTGACCTTCCCGTCGATCAGCACGATGTCCCGGTGTGAGGGACGGTTGATGACAGGCCCTGCCGGAACACCGGGAGCGTCGGCGATCCGGAAGATCGCAAGGTCGGCGGCCACACCCGAGGTGAGGGTGCCCGGCCCGGTCCCGGCCGGTGCGCCGAAGTCGGGGCGGGCCGGCATGACGACGCACCCCGAGCAGTCGACCACGAGCATGTTGTCGTCCTCGGCGGCGGTGAGCAGACCCGGCCCGACACCGACGATCCGCGAGCCGCCGAGCAGCACGTCAGCCTGCTCCCAGTCGCCCATCATCGGGTTCCGAGAGATGACGGCGCCCCCGCTGAGCAGGATCGGCTGCGGCTCTGAGGTGGTGGCTCGGATGACGGCCTCGAGAGTCGCGCCATCGCGTCCGTTGTCGTTCGACATTGGGGTTCTCGCATTCTGGTCTTCGACCCCCCACGGTCGGGGAGTCATCTGCGATCAGCCTCGTGCGGATGTCGGCGTCGGGGGAGACCGCGGCTGTCCCGGGACTGGGGCTCGTAGGTGTCGCACACCCGCCCATCCCGACCGGGTCGCCTTCCTGGACCAGGTCTGGACCGTGGGAGCCGACGGTGACGCCGTGTTCGTCGAGACTCGTGGGGCCATCACGTCGTCGGAGGAGGAGCTGGACTACCGCAGCCGAGCGCCTGAAGTCGGCACGGCTCCGGGAGCATCGCCGGGCCGGTCAGGGGTACCGGTCGGATCATGAGTGGAGAACAGCTTCAGCCAGAGGACACCCTCGACGACCGTGGCGTGGACGACGTCCTGGACGAGGGCTATTCGCCGCCCGAGCGGCCCCGGGGGGTCACCGCGAAGGGTGTCACGCCTCGAGAGGAGATCGAGGGCGAGACCATCGATGAGCGACTCGCTCAGGAGGAGCCCGAGGTCTGGGAGGACGCGGAGGCGGAAGCCGATGCCGACATCCTGGACGGACCGGTGTCCGGAGAGGTGGGGGAGGCCCGGTCCGGTCGGCTCACCAGCCCCGACATGGGTATGGGCGAGGACGACGAGAGTCAGCTCATCGGACACGACGAGGGGATCGACGGAGCCGGCGCGTCTGCCGAGGAGGCGGCCGTGCACGTCGTCGTGGATGACGTCGTCGTTGAAGACGTCGACTGAGCAGGTGCCTTCACGGGTACTGGTGCAGAGCTGGATCCCTTTCAAACGTAGAGGAGAGCTGTTGTGTCCGAAGACGTGACCGACCTGATCATGCAGGACCATCGGGAGGTGGAGAGTCTGTTCGAGAAGCTTCAGCGCGAGCCGGAGGTACGTGCCGGGCTGACCCCCGTCCTGGTGACGCTCCTGGCCGCCCACAGCCGGGCCGAGGAGGCCGAGGTCTACCCGGCCGCCCGCGACGAGGCGGGTGAGAAGGACGATGTCGCGCACAGTCAGGAGGAGCACCTGCTGGCCGATCGCCTCCTCGGCGAGCTCTCCGAGTGCGATCCCTTCTCAGTGGCCTACGAGAACAAGCTGACCGAGGTCGTCGACGCGGTGAGCCACCATGTCAAGGAAGAGGAGGAGACCGTGCTCCCGGGTCTTCGCGACCGCCTCGACCACGAGCGTCGCGCCGAGCTGGGCAAGGCTTTCCTGAGCAGCCGTCAGGAGCACCTCGGCGAGATGCCGCAGGACATCACCCGCGACGAGATGCGCCGTCAAGCCGCCAATGCGGACATCCCGGTCGGCGACAAGGACAAGCAGGCCCTACGCGAGGAGCTGGACCAGCACGCCGACAGCTGATCGTTCCCAGGGTCAGCCGACCGGCGGCCCGACGACGAGGGCGACGACCGTCAGCCCGGCGACGCTCGCCAGGCCCGCGGCCAGGCCGCGCGCCGGGTTGTGGAGCAGCCAGGCCAGCGGACGCTCGAGCGGGCGGGCCGGCGACTCGTCGAGCAGTCGCCACCTCGGGGCGAGCAGGCCGCGGCGCGCCGCGTAGCGCTCGAACCAGAGGGTGAGGAACGGCGGGATCGAGGACGCGAGACCAGCGATGAGTCGACCGGTCGACCATCGCTGGTCGATCGCGACCACGGTCGTGGTCACGCAGTAGGCGATGAACACGATCCCGTGCAGCATGCCGAAGACGCTGACCCCCAGCTCCGTGGTCTCGGTGACGTACTTCAGGAACATGCCGCCGAGCAGTCCGGCCCAGGTCACCGCCTCGGCGGTGGCTACGATCCGATAGAAGCGTGACGGCGAGCTGAGGAGTGGGGACACGCGGCAAGTTTATTCGCGCCGGTGCCCAGGGCATCAATCGAGTCGCCAGGGGTACCGATCTCGACATGACGAACGACAAGCTGCACTACACGATCCCTGGCCTGGACGAGGACGCCGCCCGGAAGACCATCGACCTGCTGCAGTCTCGCCTTCACGCCACCAACGACCTCCAGCTCACCCTCAAGCACGTGCACTGGAACGTCGTGGGCCCGCACTTCATCGCCGTGCACCAGATGATCGACCCCCAGGTCGAGGCGGTACGCGGGATGGCCGACGCCCTCGCCGAGCGCATCGCGACCCTCGGTGGCGCCCCGCGAGGCACCCCGGGTGCGCTCGTCGAGGAGCGCACGTGGAACGACTACAGCATCGGCAGGGCCACCACCCAGGAGCATCTCGCCGCGCTCGACGTCACCTACCAGGGCGTGATCGTCTCCTACCGAGAGGCGATCAAGACCCTCGAGGACCTCGACGTCGTGACCCAGGACGTCTTGATCGGCCAGGTCGAGCAGCTCGAGCTCTTCCACTGGTTCGTCCGCGCTCACCTGGAGGACCAGGGCGGCCAGCTGCAGACCAGCGGCGAGTCCACGGAGGCGGGCGCGGCACGCGCCGCCCACGACTGAGGGCGCTACCCGGGGCTCGGCGGGGAGTCAGCGGTCCTGCGCCAGCAGACGCAGGACCGCACGCTCCGCCGCGGCCTGACGCGCCTGCGGGTCGTCGCTCGCTCCTCTGCGTACCTGGATCGTCCGCCCCTGCTCGTGCAGTTCGAGCACGCGCGGGTCGACGTAGGAGCTTCGGGCCACCGCGGGAGTGTTGCCGAGGTACTCCGCGACCTCCTTGATCGCGACGACCTGCTGCTTGCGGCGGGATCTGGCCGTCGGGGTCGCCCGCTTCGCGGCTTCCGGGTCCTCGGACAGCGCGAGTGCGGCTAGCACGGTGGCGTGCCACGTGCGGAAGTCCTTCGCCGACACCTCCAAGCCGCTCACCTCGCGCATGTAGTCATTGACCAAAGCCGGGGTCAGCCGCTGCCACCGCCGACCCTGCTGGTAGGCGAGGATCTCATCGAAGCCGGCACGGCGGCGGCGCAGCTGGGCGATCGCCTCCACCGAGAGCGGGTCGTCGATGGTGATGGTGTGGTGGACACCGGACTTCCCGGTGAAGTCGAAGACGTAGGAGTCGCCTCGCCTGCGTACGTGGCGACGCCCCAGCGTCGTCAGGCCGAAGCCGCCGTTGTCGTCGGCGTAGGCGTCGCTGCCGATCCGGAAGCACCCCAGGTCCAGCAGCCGCAGCGCGAGTGCGGACGCCCGGTCGAGGCTCATCCCGGTGGTGGCGAGGTCCCGTTCCGTCCGCCGGCGTACGCGGGGGAGGACGGCGCCGAGCTCCAGCACCCGGTCGAACTTCTCCTGGTCGCGTTTGGCCCGCCAGTCGGGGTGGTAGAGGTACTGCCGGCGTCCGGCCGCGTCGGTCCCGACGGCCTGGAGGTGCCCGTTCTCGCGGGGACAGATCCAGACGTCCTCCCAGGCCGGCGGGATGGCGAGGGCGCGGACGCGTTCGATCGCATCATCAGACAACCGGGTGCCGGACTCGTCGAGGTACACGAAGCCCCGGCCCGCCCGGCGGCGGGTCCATCCCGGCTCCTCCGCCGAGACCCGACGAAGCCGAACCACCTCAGGCGCCCGTCAGTCGGTGGCCTCGTCGCCGTCACGCGCGGCCGCGGCCAGCAGTCGGTGCGTACCGTCACACCACGGCTTGACCGCCGACCGGCCGCACATGCAGACAGCGCTGACCGGCCGGACCGTGTGGTGGATCTTCCCGTCGGCGTCCTGGATCTCGTGCTTCCCACGCAGCAGCATCGGCCCCGCCGGGCACATCACGATCGAAGCGTGCTCGAAGTCCGTCATGACACATCCCATCGGATGAGCATCGCCTGGGCGTAGCGTGCCTCCAGATCGAGACAGGTGAAGGCGCCGAGGAGCAGATGGTCACGCTCGAACGGCTCCTCGTCCAAGAAGGCTCCGCAGACGTCGCGCACGGCGACCTGCTCGTGGGCGGCGTCGGCCTCGACGTGCTCGTCGTAGTAGGCAGCCATCTCCGCCGGGAAGTCCAGGCGACGCAACCCCTGGGCCAGCTGACGTGAGGGCACCGAGCTCGTCGACTCGAACGCGGCGAAGTGGCCGAGGGCTGCTGCCCGGAGCCGACGGTGCAGTCCGAACAGTGACAGCGCGTTGTTCATCGCGAGGATCTCGACCGGCGCCTCGTCGACGTAGCAGGCGTGATCGGAACGAAGCCCGGCCGCCTCCAGGCCTCGACGGAACAGATGGTGATGCAGCCGGTTGGGGTCCCCGTCGCCGTACTCGTCGAACAGGATCTCCATCAACGGGGCCTTGGCCCGGGTCTCGAGCCGGGGGACGACCCAGCTGGTGGGGTCGGCCTCCTTGAGGTGGTAGAGGGAGCGGTGCTGAAGGAGCTCGAGCACCTGCTCCCGGTCGGCCCGGCGCTGTACGAACCGCGCCAACGAGGGCCCGTCGTGCTTGTCTACCAGGTCGGTCAGGCCCAGCTCGCCGTCCTCACGCAAGGGGCTCTGCTCCCAGCGCCGACGTAGCTCGGCCTCGAACGACCTCTCCAGACCACGGCGCACACGCAGCAGGTCCGGGTCCCACTCCAGGTCGGGATCGACTTCGTCGAAACCGCGGTAGTGGAGCTCATAGAGAGCCCACAGCGCGATCTGCGCGTCCTCTTCGGACTCCGGAGCCGACTCCAGGCCCTCGGCCGCGCCGCTCTGCAGCGCGGTGAAAACTGCAGCACTCAACGTGCCGCGCGACTTCGGCAGCATCTCCACCCACCTTCCCCTCAGGCCGTTCGGTACCCGGCGTCCGCGCCGGCTATGCTCGCCGCCCGGGTGAGGTGGACGAGCACTCCTTCTCCCGGCGAGTCACGGACCTCCTGGATCGACAGACCGCTGCGCTGGACCATGTCCGACAGGCGATCGGCCTGCTCGGTCGTGCCGAGCTGGAGGACGGCCGAGCCGCCGGGGGAGAGGTGTCGGGCGATCGCCGCCAGGCACGTCTCGGCGACGAGCATCCCGTCCGCCCCGCCATCGATGGCCGTTCGTGGGTCCTCGGGGTAGCGCTCGACCTGCGCCGTCGGGACCCACGGCGGATCGGCTATCACCAGGCAGTAGCGCTCGTCCGGGTCGAGCGCGTTCTCGATGCTGCCCTCGCGTACCTCGACCAGATGGCTCAACCCGGCGCGGTCGGCGTTGGCCCGGTTGAACGCGCATGCGGCCGGGTTCGCGTCGACGCACACCAGTGGGCGCCCGGCCATCGCGGCCGCGAGCAGGCCGATCTGGCCGGCGCCGGAGCAGAGCTCGAGCATCGGCCCGTCCGGCAGGGCAGCCGACAGCTCGGCCGCCCATTCGGACTGACGGACGGTCCAGGTACGCGGGGTGAGCACGCGGTCGTCGTAGTCGATGTCGAGATGGCCGAAACGGATCATGACGGCGGGTACCTCCTGTAGGTTCGGGATCGAGGGTCAGGAGAGCTCGGCCATCCGGACGACGGCGCCGGGGAGCTCGCCCTCCTCGGCGAGGATCCTGCGCTGGGTCGAGGAGCCGGTGCCGCGGGTGAAGATCCGATCGATGCCGGTCTCGACCCGGGCGAGGTCCCCGGTCTCACGCAACGCCGGGGCGATGTGCTCGACCAGGCTCTCGACCACCTCACGAGCAGGCCGCGGCCGGTGGGTCCGCGGGTCGAGGAGATCACCGGTGATCCCGTGCTTGCCCGCCTGCCACATGGCCAGGCGGAGCACCGCGACCGAGACCGGATCGGCGGGCTGACCCTGAGCCCACTCCTTGGCCGCGGTATCGACCAGCGCCCGCGCCAGCGCCGCGATGAGGACGGTGTCGCGAGGGTCCAGACAGACGTCGGCGACCCGTACCTCGAGGGTCGGGTAGTGCCGGGACGGGCGGGCATCGAAGTAGGCCATCCCCTCGTCCAGCGGAACTCCGGTATCGACGAGCTGCCGCAGGTGGTCGAGGTAGGCCTGGCCGCTGCCGAAGATCTCGGTCGGTCCAGTGGTCGGCCAACGTGACATCGCCTGGGACCGGTAGCTCTGGTAGCCCGAGTCCTCGCCGTGCCAGAACGGTGAGTTGGCGCTCACCGCGAGCAGCACGGGCAGCCAGGTGCGGATTCGGTCGAGGGCCCCCACCGCCTCGTCGTCGGAGTCGACCGAGACGTGCACGTGGCAGCCACAGGTGAGCTGCTCGCTGGCAGTCAGCCCGAACTGCTCGGTGATCGCCGCGTAGCGCTCGTCGTCGAAGGTCTGGGGGCGCGCCGGCAGCGGGGTAGTGCCGCTGGCCAGGATCAGCGCGCCCACCTCGGCCGCGGCGGCGCGGGTCTTGTCGCGCCACTGCCGCAGATCCATCTCGAGCAACCCGAGATGCTCCTCTGGAGGAGTGTCGGTCTCGATCTGCTGCTCCTGCAGCTCCGGTCCCACCGAACCGCCGGCCTCGCCGGCATCGACCTCGGTGTCACCCCTCCGCCGGGCCACCCGCAACACCTCGCTGGCCACCGATCGCGGGACGCCGGTCTGGGCGTCGACGAGGAGGAGCTCCTCCTCGACTCCGACTGTCCGGACCTGGTCATGGGTACTGCTCGAAGAGCGTGTATCCACCGCTCGCACCTTTCTCTGGAAGGAGTAACCAGACGATGTGTCGTCTTTTCGGATACGTGTCCGACTCGCCCTGTGCCGTCGCCGATCTGCTGGGAGAGGAGGGGCTGGACGCGTTCACCTCGCTCACCGCCGTACATTCCGACGGTTGGGGGATGGCGTGGCACACGCCCGAGGGCACGTGCACGACGAGCTCGCCGCGGTCGGCGGATGTTGACCCGACCTACCGCAGGCTTGTCGCGGCCCCGCTCTCTCACGCCGGCTTCGTGCACCTGCGCTGGGCGACCGGTGGGCTCGACGTACGTCCGGAGAACACCCACCCCTTCTTGACCGACGGGGCCGCGTTCGCGCACAACGGCCACGTCTCCCCGATCGCCGATCTCGAGGCGCTGCTCACCCCGGAGTCCCGGGCGAGGCTGCGGGGCGACACCGACAGCGAGCGTTACTTCCATTTCGTGCACCAGAACGTAGAGGAGTGCGGCGACGAGGCCGAGGGTGTCACCCGGGCGCTGGCCACGCTGGTCCAGAAGTTCCCGCGATGCAGCCTGAATGCGCTGATGCTCACCCGGACACACATGTTCGCGATCCACATCAACTCGCGCGCCGACTCCCCGCTGCGGGCGTTGCGTGAGCTCTTCGACGACGAGGGCGAGATCCCGCCGCGACACACCACGGAGTATTTCGCGATGGACTACCGCAGGACCGACCACGGTCTCGAGATCGTCTCCAGCGGACTCGGACAACCTGGATGGACCCCGGTCCCCCCGGACACCGCGGTGATGGTCGATCTGGCCACCCGGGAGGTCACCAGTTTGGATCCGATCGCGCAGCTCGGCGCCGACGCGTCCCGAGCCCAAGGCTGACGACGAGGCATCGACCGCCTTCTGCTGGGCGAGTGCGGGGGCTTCGGCCATGCCTCGCAGTACCCCATCGGGCACGGCTTCATTCCGAGAGGCGGGGTCTTTCCCAGCCAGCTGATCTTCAGGTGGTCGATCCGCCCTCGCGGTGGGCGCTGAGTCCGTTGTCGCCGGGGGAGACCGAGTCGTGGAGCCTGATCGTGTGGTCGTAATGGGTCTCGGACATGGGCAGGTAGTCGATCCGAGGCTCCGCCATCACGCCCTCGAGGCGTACCCGCAGCTCCTCTTCGGTCCGGGCCATGGCCTGGGCGTCGAGGTCGTCGGCGGTAGTGATCAGGTGCGGGCGCAGCGGATCCATGCCGGTGTACCAGAAGGTGCCGTGCAGCAGCGGCCACAGGACGTCCTCGATGTCGCCGCTGATCCCGCGGGGCCCGAGGGTCGCGGCCCGGTCACCGGCGGTGACCACGGTCAGCGCGCGTTTGCCGGCCAGGCCGCCCCTGCCGTACTTGAGCGGCTTGCCGGTCTCCGGATCCGGTACGTCGAAGGCGAACCCCGACTCGAAGACCCGATCGATCCAGCCCTTGAGAATGGCCGGCACCGAGTACCACCACAGCGGGAACTGGACGACCAGGAGATCGGCTCGTCTTAGGCGCTCCTGGTGGCGACGTACGTCGGCCTCGCCCCGCTCCACCAGGAGCGGATTGAAACCTTCACGATAGAGATCGATCTCGTCGATGCTCCAGCCAGCCGCGCCGAGCGCGCTCACGCCCACCTCCCGCAGCCGACCGTTGAGCGATGACGCGTGCGGATGTGCCCATACCCAGAGTGCGTGCATGGGCCTCTCAACGCTGCCTGACGCGGTGAGATTCCCCTCCGACGGTGGGCCGCCGATCCCGCGGCCCGAGGGCGAAGTCGAAACCTTGCTCAAATTAGCGGCCGAAGAGTGTTGACGTATGTGATTGCCATCACTAGCGTAAACCAGGCTTGAAACCTTTCAATTCGAGGAGCTGCCCATGCCGGACACACCCGCCGCACTGGAGCTGCGGGACGTGGCCAAGTCGTTCGGCCCCGTACGCGCCCTCCGGTCCGGAAGTCTCCGGGTCGACGCCGGATCCATCCACGCGCTCGTGGGGGAGAACGGTGCCGGGAAGTCGACCCTGGTGAAGATCGTCGCCGGGCTCTACCGTCGCGACGCCGGCGACTACCTGCTCGCCGGGGAGCAGGTCGACTTCCGCAACACCGCAGACGCCAAGCAGGCCGGCGTCGCGGTCATCTACCAGGAGCCGACCCTCTTCCCCGACCTCTCGGTCACCGAGAACATCTTCATGGGGCGCCAGCCGACCAACCGCTGGGGCAAGATCGACCGCGCCGCGATGCGCACCGAGGTCGTCGAGCTCTTCGCCAGGCTCGGTGTCCCGATCGAGCCCGACCGCCCGACCGAGGGCCTCTCGATCGCCGACCAGCAGCTGATCGAGATCGCCAAGGCGCTCTCGCTCGATGCCAAGGTCCTGATCATGGACGAGCCGACCGCGGCGCTGTCCGGCAACGAGGTCGACCGGCTGATGACCGTGGCCCGCACGCTGCGCGACCAGGGCTGCGCAGTCGTCTTCATCTCGCACCGGTTCGACGAGGTGTTCGCGCTGTGCGACACGATCACGGTGATGCGCGACGGCGCCTACATCTCCACCGACCCGATCTCCGAGGTCACCGAGGACGAGATCGTCCAGCGGCTGGTCGGGCGCGAGGTCTCCGACCTCTATCCGAAGCTCGAGGCCACCGTCGGCAAGCCGCTGCTCGAGGTCAAGGGCCTCACCAGCACCGGCCTGTTCCACGACATCAGTCTCACCGTCCGCGAAGGTGAGATCGTCGGCCTGGCCGGCCTCGTCGGCGCCGGACGCAGCGAGGTCGCGCAGGCGATCTTCGGTGTCGACCCCTACGACAGCGGCGAGGTCACCCTCGACGGCCGCCCGGTCCCGCCGGGCGACCCGAGACGGGCGATCGAGATGGGGCTGGCGTTCGTCCCCGAGGACCGCCGTCAGCATGGTCTCGTCCTGGAGGCGCCGATCTCGCGCAACATCACTCTGCCGACGAGCGGCCGGCTCGCCCGCACCGGGCTGATCAGCAGCGGCATCGAGAACCGTTCGGCCGCCGACTGGGCCGCCCGGCTCGAGGTCAAGGCCGCGACGCTGGACACGCTGGCCGGCACCCTCTCGGGTGGCAACCAGCAGAAGGTGGTCCTGGCCAAGTGGCTCTCGACCCAGCCGAAGGTGCTGATCATCGACGAGCCCACCCGAGGCATCGACGTCGGCACCAAGTCCGAGGTCCACCGGCTCCTGTCGACGCTGGCCCAAGAGGGCCTCGCGATCCTGATGATCTCCTCCGAGCTCCCCGAAGTGCTCGGTATGGCCGACCGCGTGATCGTCCTCAGCGAGGGCCATCAGACGGCCGAGCTGAGCCGGGATGAGGCGACCCCCGAGGCCGTCATGCGCGCGGCGACGGCCCATCACTCCACCACCCTGAACGTCAGCGAGGCATCATGACCACCACGCTCGACGCGCCTGCCCCGGCCGCGCCGCAGCCAAGCCACCGAGCAGCCAGCCGGCTGACCTGGCTCCTGAAGCAGCGCGAGACCGGCATCGCCGTCGCCTTCATCGCGCTGCTCGTGGTGACCACGGCGGTGAACCCCAACTTCCTGTTCAGCACGGACGGTTGGCGCGACCTCACCCTGACCCCCGCGATCCTGGTGTGCCTGGCGATCGGCCAGGCGATGGTGATCGTCACCCGCAACGTCGACCTCAGCGTCGGCTCGACCCTGGGCCTCACGGCCTACCTGGCCGGGCGGCTCTTCCTCGACACCGGGCTCCCGGTGATCCTGGTCGTCCTGATCGCGGTCGCCGCCGGCGCGGTGCTCGGCCTGATCAACGGGGCGCTGGTCGCCTTCGCCAAGGTGCCGGCGCTGGTCATCACCCTCGGCACGCTCTACGTCTACCGCGGGATCATGCTCGAGTGGGCCGGCAGCGACCGGATCAACGCCTCCGACATCCCGCCCGGGCTGCTCGACTTCGGCACCGGATCCTTCCTGTTCATCCCCAACCTCGCCTGGATCTCGTTCGCGCTGCTGGCCGTCGCGATCTACCTGATGCGCTCCACCCGCGTGGGCCGCGAGTTCTACGCGATCGGCTCCGACCCCGCCGCCGCCACCCTCTACGGGCTGCGTGACAAGCGCCGGGTCCTGCAGGCGTTCGCCACCTCGGGTGCGCTCGCCGGCCTCGCCGGGATCCTGTACGTCTCCCGCTACGGCACCATCAGCTCCGGTGTCGGCCAGGGCATCGAGCTCGAGGCCGTCGGCGCGGCCGTCGTGGGTGGCGTGGCCATCTTCGGCGGCAGCGGCACCGTCCTCGGGGCAGCCCTCGGGGCGTACCTCCTCGTCACCATCAACCGGGCGCTGCCGATCCTCGGCATCCCCGACTTCTGGCAGCAGGCCGTCGTCGGTGCGCTGATCATCGGCGCGATCGTCCTGGACCGCTACTTCGCCCGCCGTCAGCACGACAAGCTCCTTGCGGAGAGGGAAGAATCATGAGTGAGCGCCAGCGAACGACAATAGGCCTCAGGCCGCCACATCCGTACGCTTCGATCTCCTCAACGGAGGTGGCGGCATGAGTCTGCTCGCCGAGAAGACCGAGATGAGGACCTACGCCGCTCACGCCAAGCCGTGGTGGCAGCGCACCCTGATGACCCGGGACGCGGCGATCATCGCCCTGCTCGTGGTCGTGTGGACGTACGCCTCGATCGTGATCCTCAACTTCTCCGACCCGATCACGGTCTACTTCCTGGTCCTCGACGTCACGCCGATCCTGCTGATCGCGCTGCCGATGACGCTCATCATCATCACCGGCGAGATCGACCTCTCGGTGGCGAGCGTCGTCGGGCTCTCCAGCGTCCTGTTCGGGGTGCTGCACCGCGAGGGTGTGCCGATGGTCGCCGCGATGGTGCTCGCCCTGCTCGCCTGCGCGGTCGCGGGAGCGTTCAACGGGGTGCTCGTCACCCGCTTCGGGCTGCCGTCGCTGGCCGTCACGATCGGCACGATGGCGCTCTTCCGCGGCATCGCCGTCGGCGCGCTCGGCACCACGGCGATCACCGACTGGCCCGACTACTGGGGCGACCTCGTACAGGCTCGGATCGGCGACAGCCAGATCCCGCTGATGACGGTTCCCCTGGTCGCCCTGATCGTGGTCTTCGCCGTGGTCCTGCACTTCACGCCCTTCGGCCGCGGCATCTTCGCCGCCGGTCTCAGCAAGGACGCGGCTCGCTTCTCGGGCGTCAACGTCGACCGTACGAAGCTGATCCTGTTCACTCTCAGCGGGCTGGTCTCGGGGCTGGCGGGCATCTACTTCACGCTGCGCTACGGCAGTGCGCGTGGCGACAACGCCACCGGTCTGGAGCTCCAGGTCGTGGCGGCGGTGCTGCTCGGCGGGGTGTCCATCTTCGGCGGCCGCGGGGCCATCCCCGGGGTCATCGCCGGTGTCGTCCTGATCGGGACGATCGGCAGCGCGCTACGCCTGGACGGACTCAGCGCCAACATCATCCAGATCATCACCGGCGTACTTCTCATCGCAGCGGTCATCGCGGCCAGCGTTCTCGGTTGGACCGGTCGCATCGTCGGCACCTATCGCCAGCCCAAAGAACGTGGCGACCACAGCTCGGACGAACCATCTTCAAAGCCATCCTTATAGAAACTGGAGTGAGAGACATGACCAGCAAGTTCCGACGCGCAGGCAGTGCTGTCGCCATCGTTGCGGCCCTCGGCCTCGCCCTGTCCGCCTGTGGCGGCGGGAGCGACACCGGCAGCGATGGAGAGGGTGGCGACACCAGCAGCATCACCTTCATCCCCAAGAACCTCGGCAACCCCTACTTCGACGCCTCCGACACCGGTGGAAAGAAGGCCGCCGACGAGATCGGCACCACGTGGAAGCAGGTGGGCCCCACCGAGTCGACTCCCGACTCCCAGGTCAGCTTCATCAACACCGCGACCCAGCAGCGCGCCGGCGCCCTCGTGGTCTCGGCCAACGACCCGACCGCCATCGGTGACGCGCTCGAGGAGGCCCGCAACGCCGGCACCAAGGTCGTCACGATGGACTCCGACACCGAGCCGCAGTTCCGTGACATCTTCGTCAGCCAAGCCGACGCCGCCGGCATCGCCAAGAGCCAGGTCGACCTGATCGCCGAGCAGATCGGTGGAAAGGGCGAGATCGCGGTCCTCTCCGCGGCGGCCAACGCCACCAACCAGAACGAGTGGATCAAGCTGATGGAGGAGGAGCTGGCCGCCAACCACCCCGACATCAAGCTCGTCCAGACCGTCTACGGGGACGACGACGACCAGAAGTCGTTCGACAAGACCGCCGGTCTGCTGCAGTCCCACCCGAACCTCAAGGGCATCATCAGCCCGACCACGGTGGGCATCGCTGCGGCCGCGCGCTACCTGTCCGACTCGCAGTACAAGGGCAAGGTCGCGCTGACCGGTCTCGGCACCCCGAACCAGATGCGGGAGTACATCAAGGACGGCACCGTCAAGGCCTTCGCGCTGTGGAACCCCGAGCAGCTCGGCTACCTGTCCGCGTTCGCCGCCGACGCGCTCGCCTCGGGTGACATCGAGGGCAAGGAGGGCGACACCTTCGAGGCCGGTGACCTGGGTGAATACACCGTAGGTGCCGACGGCGTCGTCGTCTTGGGTGAGCCGACAGTCTTCGACGCGTCGAACATCGACGACTTCGACTTCTGAGCGATCCCACCACGTGTAACACGCTGTTCGTAGGTCTACTCGCCCGTTATAACGACCGGATAGTCCTACGAACGACGTGTTACACGCAGGTGCCGCCGAGCTGTGAGAGCAGCTCGGCGGCGCTTCTCTCACAGATGAGGCAGCACGAGGTCGCGGTAGCGCTGCACCATCGTGGCGAGCACCTCGTCGGGGTCGCCGGCCCAGATCGCCTCGTTGAAGATCTCGACCTCGACGTCGCCGGTGTAGCCGGTCGCGGCGACCATCCGGGTGATCGGTGCGAAGTCGATGACCCCGTCGCCCATCATCCCGCGCGCCAGCAGCGCGTCGGAGGGGATCGGCAGGTTGAAGTCGCAGACCTGGTACGCCGCGACCCGGCCCTCCGCGCCGGCCCGCTCGATCTGGGTCGCGAGGTCGGGGTCCCAGAAGACGTGGAAGGTGTCGACGACGACCGCGACCGCGTCGACCGGGTGCGGTGCGGCCAGATCGAGCGCCTGACCGAGGGTCGAGATGACTGCCCGGTCGGCGACGTACATCGGGTGCAGCGCCTCCAGGACGAGCTTCACGCCGTGCTCGCGGGCGTAGGGGGCCAGCTCCGCGAGCCGCTCGGCGACCCGCTCCCGGGCACCGGCCAGATCCACCTCGCCATCGGGGAGGCCACCGACCACCATCACCAGCGCGTCGGTGCCCAGCGTGGCGGCCTCGTCGACCGCCCGCTTGTTGTCCTCGAGGGCGCCGGCGATCCCGGCCTCGTCGGAGGCAGTCAGGAAGCCGCCGCGGCAGAGCGAGGAGACGCGCAGCCCGGCGACGCGTACGAGCTTGGCGGCCTTCTCCACCCCGGCCTCGTGCACGCGGTCACGCCACAGCCCCAGGGCGGGGATGCCGGCACGAGCCGCACCGTCGACGGCCTCGCCGAGGGTCCAGGAGTTGGTGGTCTTGGTGTTGAGCGAGAGGCGTTCCAACCCGGTGATGCTGTCGGTCACTGGTCGACTCCTTGCACGGTGAGGAAGGCGCGCATGCGTGCGGCCGCGAGGTCCGGGCTGGTCAGCAGGCCGGCCGCGTCGGCCAGCCGGAAGACCTCGGCCAGATGGGGCACCGAGCGACCGGCGTGGAGGCCGCCGGCCATCGAGAACCCGGGCTGGTGGCCGTTGAGCCAGGACAGGAACGCGATCCCGGTCTTGTAGTAGTAGGTCGGCGCCTCGAAGATCTTCCGGCCGAGCGCCTGGGTGCTCTCCAGCAGCTCGCGCGCGCCCTCGGGATCTCCGTCGTCGAGCGCCTGCAGCGCGGCCGAGGCGGCCGGGTAGATGGCGGCGAAGATGCCGAGCAGCGCGTGCGAGAACTCGCCCTCCCGGGTTCCCTCGCCGACGATCAGCTCGGGATAGTTGAAGTCGTCTCCCGTGTAGAGCCGTACGCCGCCGGGCAGCGCCCGGCGCAGCCCGACCTCGTGCTCGGCGTCGAGGAGCGAGACCTTGACCCCGTCCACCTTGCGGGCGCGGGCGCGGATGACGTCGAGGAAGGTCTCGGTCGCCTCCGCGACCGAGGAGGAGCCCCAGTAGCCCGCCAGCGCCGGGTCGAACATGTCGCCCAGCCAGTGCAGGATCACCGGGCTCTCGGCCTCGTCGAGAATGGTCGCGTAGACCTCGGCATAGTCCTCGGCATGCCGGGCGACCCGGGCGAGTGCGCGCGAGGCCATCACGATCGTGGTCGCGCCGGTGTCGGCGACGACCTTCATCTGCTCCCGGTAGGCGTCGATGACGGTGGCCAGACCGGCCCTGCCCTCGGGGACGGCGTCGAGGGTGAGCTGGTCGGTGCCGGCGCCGCAGGCGATCGACCCGCCGACGGTGGCCGCCTCGGTGGCCGAGCGGCGGATCAGCTCGGCCGCGGCGGTCCAGTCGAGCCCCATCCCGCGCTGCGCGGTGTCCATCGCCTCGGCGACGCCGAGACCGTAGGACCACAGCTCGTGCCGGTAGGCCAGGGTGCGGTCCCAGTCGATGTCCGCGGGGGCGCCGGGCACGTTCTCCGCCAGCGTGCGGGGGACGACGTGGGCGGCGGCGTAGGCGGTTCGGGAGGTGAACGGCGCCCTCGGCTTCGTCCACTCCCTGGGGGCCGCGAGCGTGTGGAGCTCGGTGCCGCCGTCGGGCAGGGGGAGGCGTACGGAGATCACAGCTGGATCTCTCCCAGCTCGATCCGGCGACCCTCGGCCGAGGAGGTGAGACCGGCCTCGGCGAGCCTCACGCCGCGGACGCCGGCCATGAAGTCGTAGGGGTGGTCGCCGTCGCCCTCGACGTAGCGGATGAACTGCTCCCACTGGGCCTTGAAGCCGTTGTCGAAGGGCTGGTTGTCGGGCACCTCGTTCCACAGCTCCCGGAACTGGATCGACTCGACCAGGTCGGGGTTCCAGACCGGCTTCGGGGTCAGGTTGCGGTCCTGGGTCACGCAGTGGTGCAGGCCGGCGACGGCGGAGCCGTGGGTGCCGTCGACGTGGAACTCCACCAGCTCGCCGCGGTTGACCCGGGTCGCCCACGAGGAGTTGATCTGCGCGACGATCCCGCCCTCGAGCTCGAAGATGCCGTACGCGGAGTCGTCGGCGGTGGCGGCGTACGCGTTGCCCTTCTCGTCCCAGCGCTCGGGGATGTGGGTGACGACCTTGGCGGTGACGGCCTCGACCTCGCCGAAGAGGTTCTCCAGGACGTAGTTCCAGTGGGGGAACATGTCGGTGGTGATGCCGCCGCCGTCCTCTTTGCGGTAGTTCCAGCTCGGCCGCTGCGAGGGCTGCAGGTCGCCCTCGAAGACCCAGTAGCCGAACTCGCCGCGCACGCTGAGGATACGGCCGAAGAACCCCGACTCGACCAGACGGCGGAGCTTGAGCAGGCCCGGGAGGTAGAGCTTGTCGTGGACGACGCCGCTCTTCACGCCCGCGTCGGCCGCCAGGCGGGCCAGGCGCAGCGAGCCCTCGACGTCGTCGGCGATCGGCTTCTCGGTGTAGACGTGCTTGCCGGCCGCGACCGCCTTGGTGATGGCGGACTCGCGGACGCCGGTCAGCTGGGAGTCGAAGTAGACGGTGTCCTCGGCGTTGGCGAGGGCCTCGTCGAGGTCGGTGGTCCAACGGTCCAGGCCATGCTCCTTGGCGATGTCCTGGAGCTTCTCGGCATTGCGCCCGACGAGGATCGGGTCGGGCTGGACACGGGTGCCGTCGGAGAGCTCGACGCCGCCCTGCTCCTGGATCGCCAGGATGCTGCGCACCAGGTGCTGGCGGTAGCCCATGCGTCCGGTGACGCCGTTCATGATGATGCCGAGCCGTCGTGTGGCCATGTGAGGGTTCCTCGTCTGCTGGAGAGCCATGGGGAAAGCGCTTTCCAATACGGTAGGACAGATGTGACGCCCGTCGCAAGAGCGTGTTCCGCCATGCCGGGCCTCAAGTCGATCGAGTCGGCACGTTCTGACCCGGAATCTGGCCGAGTCGTCGCATCCTGACCGAGAAATCTGCCGAGTCGGCTCGTTATGACGCGCCGACTCGGCGCGATATCTCGTCAGTTGCGCCGACTCGGCGCCGATTCTTGGGACGGTTGCGCCGAGTCGAGCTGGTGTCAGACGCGCGGGGGAGTGCTCTCCCGCAGCACGACCTCGCCGTGGACGGACCGCTTGCGAAGCTCCGCCGAGGGCTCGCCGAGGACGAGCTCGAGCGCCAGCCGGCCGATGTCGGCCAGTGGAAGACGTACGGTGGTCAGCCCCGGGGTCACGTCGCGCAGCGTGGCGATGTCGTCGAAGCCGGCGACGGCCAGCTCGGGTCCCACCTCGATACCGGCCTGTCGGCACGCGGCCAGGGCACCGAGCGCCATGAGGTCGTTGACCGCGAAGACGCAGTCCACCTCTGAGGCGTTGTTCCGGCCGTTCTCGAGCAGCCGGGTCATCGCCCGGCGTCCGCCGTCACGGCTGAACTCGTCGGAGACGTACGCCGGCGCCGAGCCGGTCGCCTCCAGCCACCCTTCCGCGAAGCCGGCGTGACGTTCGGCCGAGACCAGCAGGTCCTCGGGTCCGGTGAGCACAGCGGCGCGGCGGTAGCCGAGGCCGGCCAGGCGCTCGGCCAGCGCCTTGGCGCCGCCGTGGTTGTCGATCACCACGGTGTCGACCGGCAGACGCGGCTGGCTGATCGCGGCCACCCGGCCGCCACCGTCCAGGTAGGACGTCAGCAGGTCGGCGACCTCGCTGGTGTGGCGTACGCCGGCCGTATCGCTTCCCGACAGCACGATCGCGCGGCTGCGCTGGCGCCGCAGCGCGGCCAGGAACTTCTGTTCGCGCTCGGGCTGGCCGCCGGTGTTGCAGAGCATCACCAGCAGGCCGTGCTTCTCGGCCTCGTCGGCCAGGCCGCCGGCGATGGTGGAGAAGTAGGGGTCGGAGATGTCCTTCACCAGGAGGCCGACGGTCTCGGTCGAGCCGCGTGCCATCGCCTGGGCGTTGGCGTTCGGCGTGTAGCCGAGCTTGTCCGCCGCCGCCAGGACGCGCTCCTGCAGCTCGGGGCGCACCACCCGGTCGCTCCCGTTCAGCGCGCGTGACGCGGTGGCCAGCGAGACCCCTGCTTCGCGGGCGACGTCGCTCAGCGTCGCTGCGCGTTCTCCGGCCAACTGACCCTCCTTCGGCTTCCGCTCCTGGAGCCTAAGGCATCCACTGAAGACGTACGCCCGCTCCTGCTCCGGCCGACTCGGCGCATCTGTCCCGCAGTGCCCCGTCCACTCGGCGCGTCTGTCCCAAGTTCTCGAGACAGTTGCGCCGAGTCGGCGGTCAGCGGCGTCCCAGGGTGGAGGCGCGGGCGACGAGCTCGGGGGTGAAGACGACCTGCTCGTGCTGGTGGGCGGGGTTGCCGACCTCGTCGAGCAGCAGCTCGGCAGCTCGCCGGCCGAGGTCGTGACGGGGCTGACGCACGGAGGTGAGCGGCACGGCCGCGGCGGCGGCGAACTCGATGTCGTCGTAGCCGACGATCGCGAGGTCGCCGGGCACGGTCCGGCCGCTGGAGATCGTCTGCTGGAGCAGCCCGAGCGCGATCAGGTCGTTGGCGCAGAACGCAGCGGTGGGACGGCGTCGCGCGGGCAGTCCGACGAGCCGCTCTCCGGCGGCACGACCGCTGGCGACGGTGGGGGCCTCGCAGGAGAGCGTCACCAGGTCCTCGGGAGGGAGTCCGGCCTCGGCCCAGGCCTGCCGGGCGCCCTCACCACGGTCGCGGACCTGTCCGATCGACTCCGGCCCACCGACGTACGCCACCCGTCGGTGTCCGACCTCGATGAGGTGCTCGACGGCGAGCCGCCCGCCGAGAACGTCGTCGACGGCGACGGAGCAGAAGGAGGAGCCCGCACGTGTGCGGTCGACGATGACGACCGGGGTGCCGCGCTCGATCAGCTGGTCGATCTGCGGATCGTCGGGGTCGACAGGGGTGATCAAGATGCCCTGGACGCGCTGCTGCTGCAAATGGGCCAGGTGGGCGCCCTCGCGGGCCGAGCGGCCATCGCTGTTGCAGAGGAACAGCGAGAGCCCGGCCGTCTCGGCGGCCAGCTCGATGCCACGTGCCACGTCGGTGAAGAACGGGTTGCCGGCGTCGAGCATGACGTAGGCCAGCGAATGGGTGCTGCCGGTGCGCAACGACCGGGCGGACTCGTTGCGCACGAATCCGAGGTCTGCCATCGCACGCTCCACCCGCTCGCGCGTGGTTCGACTGACCCGATCGGGGCGGTTGAGCACGTTGGACACGGTGCCGAGGGAGACGCCGGCGGTGGCCGCGACATCCTTGACCGAGGCGCTGCGAGATGAGCCCGCAGCCGGGGTGATCGCCACCTGGGCTCCTTCCTGAAACGTTCAATCGCAGCATAGAGCCTGGCTGGCACTGTGACGAGGAAGCGCGGCATGCCGATTGACCAATTTTGGCATGCTCACTAGCGTCCGTTCCTAAATCGTTTCATCGGAGGTCGTCATGGAGCGCGTCTGCTTCCAGCTGCAGGTCAAGCCCGAGCGCATCGAGGAGTACAAGCAGCGCCATGCGGCCGTCTGGCCGGACATGCTGCGAGCGCTCGCGGAGACCGGGTGGCACAACTACTCGCTGTTCCTCCGCCCCGACGGGCTGCTCATCGGCTATGTCGAGACGCCCTCCATCGAGGCCGCCCGGACCGGGATGGCGGCGACCGAGGTCAATGCCCGCTGGCAGGCGGAGATGGCGGAGTTCTTCGAGAATCTCGACGGTGTCGCGCCCGACGAGGGCTTCCTGCGCCTCGAGGAGATCTTCCACCTCGAGGACCAGCTCGGCCGCTGACGCCGAAGCGTCGGTTCTCGAGCCCGAGGAGTCAGTTCTTCACGCCGAGGGGTCAGTTTCTGACCTCGAGGTCTCGAACCCCGTACGTGGAATGGGCTCGTGGCCAGCAACTGACGTCTCGCGGCCAGCAGCTGACCTCTCGCGCGGTGGGCGATGAAACGCAACGAACCCCGCTGTCCTCTTGACGCACGTGACGTGCGCCACTAACGTCGGATCCGCGCTTTGAAACCTTTCAACCGCACACCAGAGAGGCTCACCGATGACGACGTTCGACCAGATCTCGGGCGACCTGGCCGCTCTCGAGATCGAGGTCCCCTCATGGGCCTACGGAAACTCGGGGACCCGGTTCAAGGTCTTCGGCACCCCCGGAACTCCGCGCACCCCTGAGGAGAAGGTCGCCGACGCGGCCGCCGTGCACCGTTTCACCGGTCTGGCACCGAGCGTGGCGCTGCACATCCCATGGGACCGGGTCGATGACTACGCGGCGCTGCGTAGCTTTGCCGAGGACCAGGGGATCGCGCTCGGCACGATCAACTCCAACACCTTCCAGGACGACGACTACAAGCTCGGTGCGCTGACCCACACCGACGCGAAGATCCGGCAGAAGGCGATCGACCATCACTTCGAGTGCATCGAGGTGATGGACGCGACGGGCTCGCGCGACCTGAAGATCTGGCTCGCCGAGGGGTCCAACTACCCGGGACAGGCCGACATGCGCGGCCGCCAGGACCGGCTCGCCGAGTCGTTGGCGACCATCTATGAGCGCATCGGTGCGGACCAGCGCCTGGTGCTGGAGTACAAGTTCTTCGAGCCGGCGTTCTACCACACCGACGTCCCGGACTGGGGCACGTCGTTCGCCCAGGTCAGCGCGCTCGGTGAGCGCGCGGTGGTCTGCCTCGACACCGGCCACCACGCACCCGGCACCAACATCGAGTTCATCGTGATGCAGCTGCTGCGGCTCGGGAAGCTCGGCTCCTTCGACTTCAACAGCCGCTTCTACGCCGACGACGACCTGATCGTCGGGGCGGCCGACCCGTTCCAGCTCTTCCGGATCATCGTCGAGGTGGTCCGTGGGGGCGGTTTCAAACCGGTGAAGGATGGCGGCGTCGCCTTCATGCTCGACCAGTGCCACAACATCGAGAAGAAGATCCCGGGCCAGATCCGGTCGGTGCTCAACGTCCAAGAGATGTCCGCGCGGGCGCTCCTGCTCGACACCGATGCTCTCGCCGAGGCACAGAAGGACGGCGACGTACTCCTGGCCAACGAGATCTTCATGGACGCCTTCTACACAGACGTACGCGCCGACCTCGGCGGGTGGCGTGAGGACCGTGGCCTGGCCGCGGACCCGATGCGCGCCTACCTCGCCAGCGGCTACCAGGAACAGATCGAGACCGCCCGAGTCGGCGGCACACAGGCAGGATGGCAGTGAACAAGGACATGGGGACCACCGCAGAAGAACTGATCGCGCGCTCGAACCGGCTCGGCGCCGACCCCAAGAACACCAACTACGCCGGCGGCAACACCTCCGCCAAGGGCACCGCGACCGACCCCGTGACGGGGGAGGACGTCGAGCTGCTCTGGGTGAAGGGCTCGGGCGGTGACCTGGGAACGCTCAAGGAGAGCGGCCTCGCCGTCCTCCGCCTCGACCGGATGCGTGCCCTCGTCGACGTCTACCCGGGCGTCGAGCGCGAGGACGAGATGGTCGCCGCGTTCGACTACTGCCTGCACGGCAAGGGCGGCGCGGCGCCGTCGATCGACACCGCGATGCACGGGCTCGTGGAAGCCGCCCACGTCGACCACCTCCACCCCGACAGCGGCATCGCCATCGCGACCGCCGCCGACGGCGAGAACCTCACCAAGGAGATCTTCGGCGACCAGGTCGTCTGGGTGCCCTGGCGCCGCCCCGGTTTCCAGCTCGGCCTCGACATCGCCGAGATCAAGGCGAAGAACAGCCAAGCCGTCGGCTGCGTCCTCGGCGGTCACGGCATCACCGCGTGGGGCGACACCTCCGAGGAGGCCGAGAAGAACTCGCTCTGGATCATCGACACGGCCGCCGCCTACATCGAGAAGCACAGCAGGGCGGAGCCGTTCGGTCCCGCCCTCGACGGCTATCAGCCCCTGCCGGAGGGGGAGCGGCGTACGAAGGCAGCTGCTCTCGCTCCCACGATCCGTGGCATCGCATCCGCGGACCAGCCGATGGTCGGCCACTTCGACGACTCCGAGGTGGTCCTCGACTTCCTCGCGAGCGAGGACCACCCGCGCTTGGCCGAGCTCGGCACTTCCTGCCCCGACCACTTCCTGCGCACCAAGGTCAAGCCGTTGGTCCTCGACCTCCCGGCCACGGCCTCCGTCGAGGAGAGCATCGCCAGGCTGAAGGAGCTCGCGGTCGGCTACCGCGAGGACTACCAGGCCTACTACGACCGGCACGCGGACGAGGCCAGCCCCGCGATCCGCGGCAAGGACCCGCTCATCGTCCTGGTGCCCGGAGTCGGGATGTTCTCCTTCGGGAAGAACAAGCAGACCGCGCGCGTGGCGGGGGAGTTCTACCTCAACGCGATCAACGTGATGCGCGGTGCTGAGGGGCTCTCGACGTACGCCCCGATCGAGGAGTCGGAGAAGTTCCGGATCGAGTACTGGGCGCTCGAGGAGGCCAAGCTTCAGCGGATGCCGGCGCCCAAGCCGCTCGCGACCCGGGTCGCCCTGGTCACCGGCGCGGCCTCTGGCATCGGCAAGGCGACCGCGAAGCGGCTCGCCGCCGAGGGCGCCTGCGTCGTGATCGCCGACCTCGACCTCGCCAAGGCCGAGGCGACCGCAGCCGAGATCGGCGGCCCTGACGTCGCCGTCGGTCTCGCCGCCGACGTCTCCGACGAGGCGGCCGTGCAGGCGATGTTCGACGCGGCGGTGCTCGCCTTCGGCGGCGTCGACCTGGTCGTCAACAACGCCGGCCTGTCGCTGTCCAAGTCCCTGCTGGAGACCACCGAGCGCGACTGGGACCTCCAGCACGACGTGATGGCCAAGGGCTCGTTCCTGGTCTCCAAGGCGGCTGCGAAGGTGCTGATCGAGCAGGAGATGGGCGGCGACATCGTCTACATCTCCTCGAAGAACTCGCTCTTCGCCGGCCCCAACAACGTCGCGTACGGCGCTGCCAAGGCCGACCAGGCACACCAGGTCCGCCTGCTGGCCGCCGAGCTCGGTGCGTACGGGATCAAGGTCAACGGCATCAACCCCGACGGTGTGGTCCAGGGATCCGGCATCTTCGCCGGCGGCTGGGGCGCCAAGCGGGCCGAGGTCTACGGGGTCCCGGAGGAGGAGCTCGGCAAGTTCTACGCCCAGCGCACCCTGCTCAAGCGCGAGGTGCTGCCGGAGAACATCGCCAACGCCGTCTTCGTGCTCTGCGGCCCCGACCTGACCCACACCACCGGACTGCATGTGCCCGTCGACGCAGGCGTGGCCGCCGCCTTCTTGCGATGAGCCCTGTTGTCAGGGTCGCGGCGGTCGACCTGGGTGCCACCTCCGGCCGGGTGATGTCCGGCCGGATCGGTGGCGGCCGGGTCGAGATCGACGAGATGCACCGCTTCCCCAACGGGGCGGTACGTGTGCGCGGCTCGCTCTTCTGGGACGTGCTCGGCATCCACCGCGAGGTGCTCACCGGCATCCGTGAGGTGGCCGGGACCGGGCCGCTGCACGGCATCGGGATCGACTCCTGGGCCATCGACCACGGGCTGCTGGACCACGACGGCCAGCTCCTCGGCCAGGTCTTCAGCCACCGCGACACCCGCGTCGAGGGGGTCGCGGAGAAGGTCCTCGCCCAGATCGGCGCGGCCACGCTCTACGGCACCACCGGCATCCAGCAGCTCCCGTTCAACACGCTCTACCAGCTGGTGGCGGCCCGCGGCACCGCCGCCCTCGCCGCCGCCGAGACGATGCTGCTGCTGCCGGACCTGCTCGGCTACTGGCTCACCGGTGCGATCGGCGCGGAGCGCACCAACGCCTCGACCACCCAGCTCTACGACGTCCGTCAGGGCACTTGGGCGGTCGACCTGTGCCGGGAGCTCGGGCTTCCCGAGGGGGTCCTCCCGCCCCTTCGGGACCCGGGCTCTCTCCTCGGCCCGCTGCTGCCAGATGTCGCCCAGGACCTGGGCGTCTCCGCCGACGTGCCCGTGGTCGCGGTGGGCTCGCACGACACCGCCTCGGCGGTCGTCGGCGTCCCCGCCGAGGCCCGCGACTTCGCCTACATCTCGTCCGGGACCTGGTCGCTGGTCGGCCTCGAGCTCGACCGGCCGGTGCTGACCGAGGAGGCCCGGCTCGCCGACTTCACCAACGAGGTCGGCATCGACAAGACCATCCGGTTCCTCAAGAACGTGATGGGCCTGTGGGTCCTGTCCGAGTCGCTGCGCGCCTGGAGCGAGCGGCGCTACCAGGCCGCCGAGCTGGACCCGCTGCTCGCTGCCGCGGCCGAGCTCGAGCCGCTGCGTACGGTGGTCGACATCAACGACCCGCGGCTGCTCTCGCCGGGCACGTCCGCGGACCCGATGCCGGAGCGGATCGCCGCGCTGGCCGCGGAGTCCGGGGAGGCGATCCCGCACTCGCCGGCCGCGATCACCCGCTGCATCCTCGACAGTCTCGCCGTCGCGTACCGACGCCACGTCCGCACCGCGGCCGCCCTCGCGGGCACCTCGCCCGAGGTCGTCCACGTCGTCGGCGGCGGCTCGCAGAACGAGCTGCTCTGCCAGCTCACCGCCGACGCCTGCGGTCTGCCGGTCCTCGCCGGGCCGGTCGAGGCGGCCGCGCTCGGCAACGTCCTGGTCCAGGGCCGCGTCCTCGGGGCCGACCTGCCCGACCTGCCCGCGATGCGCGACCTCGTCCGCCGCTCCTACGACGTACGCCGCTTCGAGCCGCGCGACGGCCTCGACTGGGCCGCCGCCGAGGCCCGGCTGCCGTCCTGACCATCGTCCGAAACCGCCCGGAAGGCCCCCACATGACCGACTCGCTCCCCGACCCCCGGCTCGACCGGCGTACGTTGTTCGGCGCTGCCGCGGCGACGCTCGGCGCCGCCACCGTCCTCGGCAGCCCTTTCGTGGTCTCCGCGGCGGCCGCCCCCGGCTCGGCCGGCCTGCCGGACCAGCTCGTCAAGGCGTTCCGCCGACCGGGCACGGCCACCGCGGCGGGCTTCCGCTGGTGGTGGCCGCACGGCCTCGTCGACCCGGCCGAGATCGTCCGTGAGGTCGACCAGGTCGCCGACGCCGGATTCGGGGTCCTCGAGATCGCCGACGTCACGCACAGCCTCCGCGCCCGCGGCATCGACATCGACGTCGCGACGCACGGGTGGGGGACCGCTCCGTGGGTGGCCGGCGTCAAGGCCGCCCTCGCGCAGGCGGCCAGGCGGGACGTCCGTGTCGACGTGACGGTCGGTCCCTCGTGGCCGGCGGCGGTCCCGACGATCACGCCGGACGACGAGGCGGCCTGCACCGAGCTGGTGCACGGGCAGGCGACGGTCACCGCCGGGTCGACCTACGACGACGCCCTGCCCGAGCCCGTCGTGGAGGCGGCGGCCGGAGCGACCCGCGCGGAGCTGGTGACCGTCCAGGCGCACCGGGTCACGGGCTACGTACGCGACCGCAACAACAACATCACCAGCGCGATCCTCGACCCGACCTCCCACCGCGACCTCAGCGCAGACGTCGAGGGCGAGCACCTCACCTGGACCGCTCCGGCAGACCCGGCCGGTGCCACCTGGGTGCTGCTGGCGACCTGGCAGCGCGGCTCGGGCCAGGAGCCCGAGGCGGGTCCGCACACCTCGCCCCGCTCCTACGTCGTCGACCATTTCAGCCGCCGGGGTGCCCAGAAGGTCATCGACCTGTGGCACGACCGGGTGCTCGACGGTGAGCTGCGTACGCTGCTGCGCGCCGCGGGCGGCTACCTCTTCGAGGACTCCCTCGAGATCGAGACCGAGGCGACGGTCTGGACCCGGGACCTGCTCGACGAGTTCCAGGCGAAGCACGGCTACGACCTGCGGCCGTGGCTGCCGTACGTGCTCGAGAAGGACGAGAAGTACCAGTTCTCGATCGCGGCGGCTGACCCCGCCACGGCCGACACCCTGCGGACCAACGAGGTCCGCGACGACTTCAACATCGTGCTCTCCGACCTCTACCGCGACCAGCACCTGCGCCCGATGCAGGAGTTCGCCAAGACGCTCGGCATGGGCATCCGGATCCAGCCCTACGGCCTGGAGACCGACACCATGCAGCACTCCGCGGTGGTCGACGTGCCGGAGACGGAGTCGCTCGGCTTCAAGAACCTCGACGACTACCGGGTGATGGCCGCTGGCCGCGACCTGGCCGGCCACAAGGTCCTGTCCTGCGAGGCGATCTGCTACAACGGCGCCGCCTACAACACGACCTGGGGCGCGAACAGCACGAGCCCGACCGCGCAGAACCAGGCGCTCTTCACGATCAACAGCATCTTCGCCGCCGGCGTGAACCAGCTGATGATCCACGGCTTCCCCTACGCGAAGGCGCCCGACGTCACCTGGCCCGGCTTCGCCGCCTTCTCGCCGTACTACAACAACGCCATCGGCTTCGGTGAGGCGTGGGGCCCGCGCACGCCGCAGTGGCAGCACGTCCCGGGCATCGCCGCCTACCTCGCCCGTACGCAGCTGGTGCTCCAGACCGGCGCCCCGAAGTACGACATCGCGTTCTGGGGCCACAAGGGCTGGGCCTCGACCGGCGTAGGCCCGCATTGGATCACCAACAACGGCACCAAGCTCGGCTGGTCGCACTCCTTCGTCAGTGCCTCGCTGCTCGCGCTCGACGGCGTCGACGTCGCGAACGGCCGGTTGGCACCCCAGGGTCCGGCCTACAAGGCCGTCGTCGTCGGCCCGGACAAGCTGCGCAGCAACGCGTTCACGATGGAGATCGACGGCGCGAAGCGGCTGCTCGCCCTCGGCCGCAAGGGCCTGCCGATCGTGCTCATCGGCGACTGGTCGCAGGCGACCGCGGCCGGTCGCGACGACGCCGCGGCGACCGCCGAGGTCCGCTCGCTGATGGCCGAGGTCGGCGCGCTGGCCACCACCCGCACCGTCCTCGAGGCGGAGGTCGGCGACGCGCTGGCAGCCCTCGGCGTCGTACGCGACGTCGAGCACGCCGACTCCACGGTGATGCACGTGCGCCGCAGCGCGGGCAAGGTCGATCTCTACTACCTGGCCAACGCCCGGCACGCCGAGAACCGGCGGCTCAGCCCGGTGCAGCAGGACGTCTGGCTGACCGCCGCCGACCGTGCCGCCGTCCCGTGGCTCCTGGACGCGTGGACCGGGAAGATCACCCGGATCGCCGCCTACGAGCGCGCCGGCGACCGGGTCCGGGTCCGTGTCGACCTCGTTCCCGGTCAGTCCACCGTGGTCGCCCTGGCGGCCCCGGGCGCGGGCGTCGCGCGCTCCGTACTCCCCGTCGCCACCGCTGGTCAGACCGTGGTGGCGCGGGGCGCCAACGTCGCGCTGCGCACGACGACGGCCGGTGCGTTCGAGCTCGCCAAGGCCGACGGCCGGACGGCGAAGGTCGTCGTCGACCGCGTCCGCGAGCCCGTCGTGCCGCAGTCGTGGAGCCTCGAGCTCGAGGACTGGAAGCCCGCGAACCCGGCAGACCCGAAAGACCTCGCGACGACCAAGGAGAGCGCCACCCGCGATCTTGCCTCGCTCCAGGCCTGGTCGAAGATCTCCGGCTTCGAGGACGCCTCCGGAATCGGCCGCTACCGCACCAGCGTCGACCTCGGCACCGACTGGACCGCGGACGACGGCGCCTACCTGGAGCTCGGCGAGGTCAACGACACCTTCCGGGTGCGTGTGAACGGCGAGCTCCTGCCCGCGCTCGACCCGATGGACCCGGTCGTCGACCTCGGCCACGCCCTGGTGCCCGGAGCCAACACGATCGAGATCGAGGTGGCCTCGACGCTGCTCAACCGGCTGCGCACCGTCACCCCGTCGGTCTACGGCGTAGCGACCAGGCAGAGCTATGGGCTCGCGGGGCCGGTGCGTCTGGTGCCCTACGTCGAGAAGGTGGTGACCGGATGAGCTCGATGTCGTCCCGAGCGCGAACCAGTCACGCACCCGCCCTCCGGCCCGCCTACCAGTCGGCGTCATGCTGAGACAGGAGTGAATCGTGGCAGCCTCGGGCGATGCACGACCGTCCGCCTCGACCGACCTTCCGTCGGACGAGGTGGAGGTGCTGGCACTGTTCGCCCGGGGCTACACGATCGAGCGGATCGCGCGTGCGCTGGGGATCTCCGAGCGCACCGTACGGCGCCGGCTGCGGGCGGCCGCCGACTCGCTGGGGGCGGGGACGAGTGTGGAAGCGGTCGTGAGGGCCGTACGCACGGGTCTGATCTGAACTGATTTGATGAACAAGACAGAGACGAAGGAGGCATGCCGGATGCGAGTCGCGCTGATGGTCACGTGCATCAACGACGCGCTCTACCCGAGCACGGGCCAGGCCGTCGTACGCCTCCTGCGCCGGCTCGGCGTCGAGGTCGAGTTCCCGCAGGCGCAGACGTGCTGTGGGCAGCCGATGGTCAACACCGGCTATCTGGACGAGGCGGTCCCGGTGCTGCGTACGTTCGTGGACGCCTTCGCCGGCTATGACGCCGTCGTCACCCCGTCCGGATCCTGCGCCGGGTCGGCCCGTCACCAGCACTCGATCGTGGCCGGCCGCTCGGGCGACGAGGCCCTCCAGGAGGCCGTCGCGAAGCTCGCGCCCAACGTCTACGAGCTCTCCGAGTTCCTCGTCGACGTGCTCGGCGTGACGGACGTCGGCGCCTACTACCCGCACCGGGTGACCTACCACCCGACGTGTCACTCGCTGCGGATGCTGGGCGTGGGGGACAGGCCGCAGCGGCTGCTGGAGGCGGTGCGGGGGATCCGGCTGGTCGACCTGCCTGGCGCCGACCAGTGCTGCGGCTTCGGTGGCACCTTCGCGGTCAAGAACGCCGACACCTCGATCGCGATGGGGGCCGACAAGGCCCGTCACATCCGGGAGACCGGCGCCGAGATCGTGGTCGCCGGCGACAACTCCTGCCTCACCCACATCGGCGGCGTGCTCTCCCGGCAGCGCTCGGGCGTACGCACCGTCCATCTCGCCGAGATCCTCGCCTCGACCGAGGAGGTGACCCGATGAGCGGGACGTTCGTCGGGATGCCGGCCTTCCCGGAGGCCGCGCGCGAGGCGCTGGCCGACTCCCAGCTGCGCCACAACCTCGCCCACGCGACCAGCACCATCCGTGCCAAGCGGGCCAAGGTCGTCGCCGAGGTCCCTGACTGGGAGGACCTGCGCCTGGCCGGTGCCGCGGTCAAGGAGCGTGCGCTGCTCGACCTCGAGACCCAGCTCGTACGCCTCGAGGAGACCCTCACCGCCAACGGCGCGACCGTCCACTGGGCGCGTGACGCCGCGGAGGCCAACGCGATCGTCGCCGGCATCGCGAAGGCGCACGCCGCGAAGGAGGTCGTGAAGGTCAAGTCGATGGTGACCCAGGAGATCGGCCTCAACGAGGCGTTGGCCGAGGAGGGCATCGCGGCCTGGGAGACCGACCTGGCCGAGCTGATCGTGCAGCTCGGCGACGACCTGCCATCGCACATTCTCGTGCCCGCGATCCACCGCAACCGAGCCGAGATCCGGGACATCTTCCGCACCAAGATGGCGGCCGCGGGCCGACCGGCGCCCGACGACCTCACCGACGAGCCGGCCGTCCTCGCGGCCGCCGCCCGGGAGCACCTGCGCGAGAAGTTCCTGCGTGCCAAGGTCGGGGTCTCCGGCGCCAACTTCGCGGTCGCCGAGACGGGCACCCTCGTCGTCGTCGAGTCGGAGGGCAACGGCCGGATGTGCCTGACCCTGCCCGAGGTGCTCGTCTCGGTGGTCGGCATCGAGAAGGTCGTCGCCCTCTGGGAGGACCTCGACCCGATGCTCCGGCTCCTGCCGCGGTCCTCGACCGGCGAGCGGATGAACCCCTACACCTCGATGTGGAGCGGGATCGCCCCCGGCGACGGCCCCCAGGAGGTGCACGTCGTGCTCCTCGACAACGGCCGCACCCGTGCGCTCGCCGACGAGGTCGGCCGGCAGGCGCTGCGCTGCATCCGCTGCTCGGCCTGCCTCAACGTCTGCCCGGTCTACGAGCGCACCGGCGGCCATGCGTACGGCTCGGTCTACCCGGGTCCGATCGGCGCCATTCTCAACCCGCTGCTGAAGGGTGCCGGGCACGACGAGCAGACCGACTCGCTGCCCTATGCCTCGACGCTGTGCGGAGCCTGCTTCGAGGTCTGCCCGGTACGCATCGACATCCCCTCGGTCCTGGTCGACCAGCGCGCCCAGGTCGTCGACGCCCACCGCGGTGGCGTGCCGAAGCCGGAGGCGATGGCGATGAAGGGAGCGGCGTACGTCCTGGGGCGCTCGCGCCGCCTCTCCGCCGTCGAGCGTCTCACCGGTCTCGGCATGCGCTTCGCGCGCCGCTTCGGACCCACCGCCTGGACCGGCGCCCGCGACCTGCCCGAAGCGCCGGGGGAGAGCTTCCGGGACTGGTGGGCGCGCACCGATGGCGGGCGCACGGACGGCGGCCGCAACGATGACCAGAAAGGGTGACGATGCCTGACGCACGCACCGAGATCCTCGCCCGAGTCCGCGAAGCGCTCGTCGGCTCGGCGATCGATCCTGTCGAGACCGTCTCCCCGCGGGAGGGGATCGCCGTCGCGACCCCTGAGCTCGTCGACCTCTTCGCCGAGCGGGTGGCCGACTATCGAGCCGTGGTCGAACGCTGCTCGGCCGAAGACCTCGAGGACCGGATCGCCGCAGCGCTCCCCGCCGGCGGGGTCATCGTCCCGCCCGCCCTGTCGTTGCGGGTCGCGGACGCCGTCGTCGACGACGGCACCCTCACCGCCGCGGAGCTGGACCTGATCGCGGCGGTCGTCACCGAGGCCCGGGTCGGCATCGCCGAGACCGGCACGATCGTCCTCGACCACACCCCCGACCAAGGCCGTCGGGCCATCTCCCTGGTCCCCGACACCCACATCTGCATCGTCCGCGAGGACCAGGTCGTCGCCGACGTACCCGACGCCATCGCCCTCCTCGACCCCGCCCGCCCTCAGACCTGGATCAGCGGTCCGTCAGCGACCAGCGACATCGAGCTGGACCGCGTCGAAGGCGTCCACGGCCCCCGCACCCTCCACGTCCTGGTGGTCGCCGTCGCGCGATGACCGGATCCGGCCACTCTCCGGCCCTTCCGTCGGTGTGACGGACGCCATAGTCTTCGGCTAGCAGTG
Source organism: Nocardioides sp. NPDC006273 (assembly GCF_040613495.1). NCBI lineage: Bacteria > Bacillati > Actinomycetota > Actinomycetes > Propionibacteriales > Nocardioidaceae > Nocardioides > Nocardioides sp. NPDC006273. The sequence goes on from NZ_JBEXSD010000047.1 coordinate 31,513, forward strand.
AAACGTATCAATCACGCTCCGGAGGACCCCATGAAGCTCCGTCTGGCCGCGGTCGTCATCAGTGCCCTCGCCGTCGTGGCACCCGCCCCGGCCGTTGCGGTCGACGGCGCGGCAGCCACCCACCTCACCGTCTCGCAGCTGTCCTCGCCGCGGGACGTGGAGGACCTCACCTCGCCACTGCTCGCCTGGCACGTTCCGTTCGCCGAGCAGAGCGCCTACCGCGTGCAAGTTGCCCGGATCGGCGAAGGAATCGGTGCCGCCGGGGTGTGGGACTCCGGTCGCGTCACGTCCTCGGCGAGCACCAACGTGCCGTATGCCGGCCCTGAGCTCGAGCCGGAACAGACCTACCGGTGGCGCGTACGCACGTGGGACGGGCGGGGCAAGGGCTCCGACTGGTCGGCCGCCTCCACCTTCACCACCGGTCCTGGCCAGGAGTGGGGTCAGGCGAAGCCCATCTGGCTCGCCCCGGCCCGCACGACCGCCTGGGGTGACGTCACCATCGACACCACCTTCCGGATCACCACCCAGAACGCCACCATCGCCTTCCGGGCCGCGGACGCCAGCAACTACTACATGTGGCAGTTCCGCGGAGACGGGGTGAACACCTTTGCTCCCCACAAACGAGTCAACGGCACCTTCACCCAGCTGGCCTCGGTGCCGCTGCCGCAGGCGCTTGTCCGCGGGACGTCCTACCGACTGCGTATCCAGGCGGAGGGGTCGACCATCCGCACCTGGCTCGACGAGACCCTCATCGACACCAGGACCCTCACCGACTTCGCTGCCGGCTCGGTCGGCTTCCGCACGGGCGGATCCGAGCGCAACGCGTGGGACGATCTGAGCGTCACCTCCGCCTCCGGCGAGGTGCTCTACGCCAACGACTTCTCCGCCGGCAGTGACTTCGCCTGCGGAGCCGTGGTGGGCGGCTGGCTCGAGGTCGGCACGAACGCCAACTGCGTCTACGGTGTCGAGTCGCAGGATTGGGCCTTCCTCCGGCACGAGTTCACCTTGCCCGACAAGCCGATCGCGGCCGCCACCTTCTACGCGACCGCATCCTCGACCGCGCCGGGCAGGCAGTACGTCTACAAGGCATGGCTCAACGGCGAGTTCGTCGGTCTCGGCCCGACGCAGCCGATCCGCGGCGAGGCCCGCTACGACGGCTTCGACGTGACCGCCGCACTGCGGCCGGGAGCAGACAACGCGATCGGGGTGCTCGGCTGGACGAGCAGCGACCGGCGCTTCCTCGGGCGGCTCGTCGTGGAGTACGCCGATGGCACCCGTGACGCGATCGTGAGTGGTCCCCAGTGGCGGACCCGTGCCGGCGCGAACGTCTTCCCTGCGGCCGGCAGCATCGGGACCGGCTACTTCGCGGCACCGAAGGAGAACCTGCAGGCCGCCGAGTGGCCGGAGGGCTTCGCCGAGCCGGGCTTCGACGACTCCACCTGGCGCGATGCGGCGGCACACCCTGCCTTCGAAGACCTCCGCGCCGCTCCGGCAGCGAAGGTGGAACAGCAGCTGAAGGCGCCGGCCAGCGTGGTGGAGAAGGCTCCGGGCCACTACTTCATCGACTACGGCCGGACGTGGATCGGCGGTCTCTCCCTCGACATCGACGGCACAGCGGGCCAGGTGCTCGACCTCCGGTTCGGTGAAGAGCTCTCCGCGCCCCAGACGGTGCGGTACGCCATGCGGACGGGCAACACCTACCAGGACAAGTGGACGTTGCGCGCCGGGGAGCAGCACCTGGAGACCTGGGGAATGAGGGTCTTCCGCTACGTCGAGGTCATCGGCGCCCCGACGGGGTTGGGCACCGAAGACTTCCCTGCTCTTGCGCAGATCTATCCCTTCGACACCGACGAGGCGATCTTCGACTCCGCCGACGACAGCCTCAACCGCGTGTGGACGCTCTCGCGCAACACGATCGAGGCGACCAACCACAACCTCTACGTCGACTCCTGGACCCGGGAGCGCGACGCTTACGAGGCCGACAGCTACCTGCAGATGATGGCCAACTTCTTCGTCTCGAGCGACCCCACACTGGGGAACTACTCGCTGGAGTACCTGCTCACCGACCGTACCTGGCCGACTGAGTGGCCGATGTACACCATCTTGGCCTTTCACGACTCCTGGCAGCAGACCGGCGACACCGACGCCCTCGCCCGCAACTACAGCGCCCTGCAGGAGAAGCTGCCGCTGGAGTGGGTCGAGCCGTCCACCGGACTCATCCGCAAGAACACCGGATCCAACGGCGCCAGCTCCTGCACCGACTGCGACATCGTCGACTGGCCGGCATCGGAGCGCGACGGCTACGTCTTCCGCCCCTACAACACCGTCATCAACGCGATCGGGCACCGGTCCTTCCGTGACATGGCGGAGATCGCGACGGCGCTGGGCCACGACGCTGACGCGGCGACGTACGCCGCCATCGCCGACCGGCTTCGGAACGCGGCCAACGACAGGCTGTGGGACCCGGCCAAGGGCGCCTTCCGCGACGGTCTCGACGCCGACGGCACCCCGATCCAGCACTGGGCGATCCAGGCGAGCGTCTTCGCCACGGCGTTCGGGCTTGCCAGAGGTGAGGTTGCGCAACGCGCCGCGGACTACATCGGCACCCGTGGCATGGCCTGCAGCGTCTACTGCGCCGCCTTCGTCCTCGAGGCCCTCTACGACGGCGACCGGAGCGATGTCGCGCACCAGATGTTGACGAGCACCGGGCTCCGCAGCTGGCTCAACATGATCGAGAAGGGAGCCGGTGCCACCGCCGAGGCCTGGGACACCTCGCTGAAGTCCAACATGACGTGGTCGCACCCCTGGGCGGCGTCACCGGCCTACAACGTGCCTCAAGGCATGTTCGGCATCGAGCCGCTTGTGCCGGGCTACGAGGAGTTCCGCGTCCGGCCACAGTTCGCCGGGGTCCCGTGGGCACACGTCACCCTGCCTACCCTTCGCGGACGCATCGGCGCGGCGTACGCCACGACCGACCGCGGCATCGACGTCGGCGTGAGTGTCCCGGGCAACTCTCGGGCCGAGGTCCTCGTGCCTTCACAGTCCGGAGACCAGGTGTACCTCGACGGTCGCCCGGTGCCCGCGGCGCGGGAGGGCTCCTACCTGGTGATCCAGGACGTGCCCTCCGGATGCCATGTGATCAGCACGAGCCCGGGGGAGAGCCCGGCGGCCGATCGGCTTCGCGCAGTCTGCTGAACCTGAAGGCTGTGGCCGGATCCGGCCACAGAAACGTATCAACTCGCTCGGAGGACCCCATGAAGCTCCGCCTCGCCGCGATCGTCACCAGCGCCCTCGTCGTCACCAGCCTCGCTGCGGCCGTGACCCCGACCGGGGCGGCGACCGCGAACACCGCGCCTGCCGTCCCCGCCGCTCTGACCGTCGACGACCTCACCCATCCGCTCAACACGGATCTGACGCCACGGTTCGGCTGGCTGCCTCAGGACAGCGACGCCAACGAGGTGCAGTCCGCCTACAAGATCGAGGTACGCGACGCGGCCGGCGAGCTCGTCTGGGACTCCGACAAGGTGTCCTCTGCGCAGCAGGCCTACATCGACTACGCCGGCGAGACCCTCGAGCCCGGCAGCCGCTACACCTGGCGGGTCAAGACCTGGGACCGCGGCAAGCTGCCGTCGCGCTGGTCGGCCAGTGCTGCCTTCGAGACCGGTCTCGACGACACCGACTGGGGCGGAGCCAGCTGGATCCGGCGCCCACCGGGCACTGCGGAGAACCCGGCCCAGGAGCGCGACGAGTGGACCCTGGCGCGCACCGAGGTCGAGGTCCCGGCCGGCAAGATCGTCAGCGCCCGCAGCTACCTGTCGGCCAGCCACACCGCCGAGCTCTACCTCGGCGGCGAGCAGGCCGACCGGATGAGCAACTTCGGCTACCCGAGCGAGGGTTACTACCAGGCCGCGGACGTCACCGACCTGATCACACCGGGGGAGACCCTCTCCCTCGGCGTCAAGCTGCACTGGTTCAGCGGCGGCCAGGGCCGCGCCGCGGGCATCCCCGGCGTACTCCTGAAGCTCGACCTCACCTACGCCGACGGCCAGACGACCACGATCGTCACCGACGGCTCGTGGAAGGTCCGCCGTGCTCCGTACGTCATCGTCGGCACCCGCAACGGCGAAGGGCTGTGGATCGAGCACCTCGACGGCCAGGCCGCCCAGGCGATCGGCGACTGGACCGCGCCCGGCTACGACGACTCGCAGTGGTCCGGCGCCGTGGTCACCGGAAAGCATCCAGTGGCGCCGTTCACCCGCCTCGAAGGCCAGCAGACAAGGCTCGAGGAGACCGTCGTCCGCCCCGAACGCATGCTCCGCGCCGCTGACGGCACCCCGGTCGCCGACTTCGGCACGATCATCCCGGCACGACCGGGTGTGCACTTCGAGAACGGCACGGCCGGTCGACAGGTCATGATCCGGGCCGGCTACGAGCTCGCCGACACCGGCCGGGTCTCCACCACCGGCCTCTCGACGCAGAGCACCAACATGTCCTTCCCCTACACCCAGGCCGCGGGAGAGCAGGACTATCTGGCCGTCGGCCACCTGGGATTCCGCTACCTCGAGATCCCGGGCGCGGGGGAGGAGATCACCACCGAGGACGTGACCGCGACCGTCGTCCACAGTGCCTACGACGAGGACGGCGCCGCCACCTTCGAGAGCTCCGACGCGACCCTCGACGACGTGTGGGACCTGATGGACCGCTCGCTGCGCTACTCCGTCCAGGAGACCTTCGTCGACACCCCGACGCGCGAGCAGGGCCAGTTCCTGCACGACACCGCCAACATCTCGATCGGCCTGATGTCCTCCCAGCGCGAGCGGGTCGCCTCTCGCCAGGCGATCCGGGAGTTCCTGCTCAGCCAGGAGCGCTACTGGACCACCGGCAACGACGCCGGCCGCTACAACGCGGTCTACCCCAACGGCGACGGCAAGCGCGACATCCCCGACTTCACCGAGGTCGTCCCCGACTGGATCTGGCGCTACTACCTCGAGACCGGCGACAAGGCCGTCCTCGAGGACGCCTACGACAACCTCACCGCCACCGCCGGCTACATCCGCCGCCACATCGCCACCAGCGGCCCGACCCAGGGCCTGGTCACCAACCTCTCCGGTGGCTCCGGCCAGTACCGCTACGGCATCGTCGACTGGCCCGCCCACGGCCGCTTCGGCTACGACATGAGCACCGCAGCCAGGACCACGGTCAACGCGCTCGGCGTCGACGTCCTGCGCAACGTCGCCCTGGCCGGTGAGGAGCTGGGCCGGCCGGCCGCCGAGGTCGCCGCGCTGCGCTCCGACGCCGACGCGCTCGCGGCGCAGATGAACCAGAAGCTGCGCAGGACCGACGGGACCTACGTCGACGGCCTCCTCGCCGACGGCACGCAGTCGGCCCACGCGGGACAGCACGCGACCTCGTACGCGGTCACCTTCGGCATCGCTCCGAAGCAGGACGTCCCCGCGCTCGGCGAGCGGCTCGCCGCCCAGGGGATGAAGCAGGGGCCGATGACCGCGCACGTGCTGCTCGAGGCACTGGCCGAGGCGGGCGCCGGTGATGGCGTGCTGAACCTGCTCACCAACGAGGACGACTACGGCTGGGCCGGCTGGCTCGCGAGCGGTGGCACCTTCACCCCCGAGGCATGGGAGCTGAGCGGCTCTGCCAACAGCGCCTCCCACGGCTGGGGTTCGCGAGGGATCCTCGACATCACCGAGTCGGTCCTCGGGATCCGCACCACCGCGCCGGGCGCGGCCGAGGTCGAGATCAGCGTCCCGGCCACCGGCCTGGCCCACGCCAAGGGTTCGGTCGCGACGCAGCGTGGCCGGGTCGCTTCCTCCTGGACCCGCGGCGAGGAGGGCGTCTCCCTCCGTGCCACGGTCCCGGTCAACGTCACCGCGGTCGTACGCCTCCCCGAAGGCTCCTACCTGGCCACCGGTCCCGGCCGGGCCGCCCCGGAGAGCCTCGGCACGGAGAACGGCATCACCTCGTACCGGATCGGCTCCGGTGAGTGGACCTTCGAGGAAGGGGAGCGACCGTGAGCAGGCAGCGTCTGCGGGGCGACAGAGACAAGAGTTCACCGGTTCGTGACCTCGGGAGCCCCCATCCGGACACCCTAGGTAGCAGAATTACCGACCGTCCGTAACGCACACTCAGGAGGATTCATGTCCGGGAAGAACCGCTCCGTGCTCACGATGATCAAGCTGCTCCTCGCAGCCCTCGTCGCCACCACCGGCCTGCTCGCCGGCAGCGTCGCGCTGGCGCCCGCCGCCCAGGCCGACTGGTACGAGAGCTGCACCCACAAGGGCTGCGCCGAGGCCCTCGACTCCAACCGGGTCTGGGCCTCGCTCGGCTACCCGTCCAACCGGGGCTGGCACACCTGGCCGCCGACCGGCACGTGCAACTTCTCCGGCGGCACCTACCGCAACTATGAGGGCGAGCTGCCCGCTGGCCACGCCTACCTCGAGTTCGACGTGACCCCCCGCGAGTGTGGCGCCCAGCGCCAGTCGTACCGGCTCGTGGTGGACACCACAACGGGCGATGTCTACTTCACCCCCGACCACTACAGCACCTTCTACCGTCTGGTCTGAAAACTCGAGTAAACGGGCCTCTGACCTGGGCAGACACGGCGTCGCCAGCCCGGGTCAGAGGCCCGTTCGTACGTCCGCGGCACCCTGAGGCCGGGCTGTGACCAGGCTGTGGGCCGGCTGAGACACCCCGGAAACCGGGTCGAGGATCGCGAAGTGCCTGGGAGCCCGCCGTACTCTGGGAACGCTTGTGACCACGGGGGAAGGGAACATCTTGAGCTGGCAGGGCAATCCGCCTTACACACCCATTCCGACGCCGACGCCGAAGAAGGAGCGGGCGAAGAAGATCTTGAAGACCTTCTTCGTCGTGATCCTGGTGGGTGCGCTGATCAGCGCCCTGGGCTTGATCGTGGCCTACAACGCCATCCAGATCCCCAACGCCAACGCGGCCTACGAGAAGGAGACCTCCTTCGTCTACTACCGCGGCGGCAAGGACGAGATCGGCCGTTACATCGCCGACTCGCAGGACCGCGACTCGCTTCCCTATGAGGAGATCCCGCAGCTGATGCGGGACGCCGCGGTCGCCGCCGAGGACCGCACGTTCTGGGAGAACAGCGGCATCGACGTCAAGGGCATCCTGCGCGCGGTGGTCAACAACAACACCGGCGGCGCCCAGTCCGGTGCCTCGACGATCACCCAGCAGTACGTCAAGAACCTCTACCTCACCCAGGAGCGCACCTACACCCGAAAGGTGAAGGAGGCGATCATCTCGTTGAAGATCAGCCGGCAGAAGTCCAAGGAGGACATCCTGGCGGGCTACCTCAACACCATCTACTTCGGCCGCGGCGCCTACGGCGTCGAGGCCGCGTCGAACGCCTACTTCGGCAAGCCGGCCGCGGACATCAACCTCCGTGAGGCCGCAACCCTGGCCGCGATCCTCAACGACCCCAACGACCTGGACCCGAGCAACGGCGAGGAGGCGGTCGCCGAGCTGGACGGCCGCTACCGCTACGTCATCAACTCGATGGTCAAGATGGGCATGGTCGACCAGGCCGAGGGTGACAAGGCCAAGGAGTCGCTGCCGAAGTTCAAGAAGCCGCGCTCCGACAGCCGCTACGGCGGCCAGAAGGGTCACGCGCTCAAGATGGTCCGCGACGAGCTCCTCCGGCTCAAGGACGAGCAGGGCAACCCGCTGGTGTCCGAGGACGAGATCAACGGAGGCGGTCTGCGGATCACCACCACACTGACCAAGAAGACGATGAAGACCGCCCGGGAGGCGGTCGAGGACGTACGCCCCGAGGACAAGTTGGCCTTCGACCCGGGCAACGAGAAGGACGAGCTCCACGTCGGCGCGGCCACGGTCGATGTGAAGAGCGGCGCGCTGCGTGGTTTCTACGGCGGTCAGGACTACCTCGACTCGCAGATCAACTGGGCCTCGACCGGTGCGATGGCCGGCTCGACGATGAAGGCGTTCACGATGGCCGCCGCGCTGAAGTCGGGCTACTCGCTCAAGGACTCCTGGAACGGCAACTCGCCGATGCAGTTCCCGGGCGTGAGCGTGCGCAACTCGGGCCAGAGCGCCGCCGACCCGTACGGGCACAGCTACGGCGCCAACGTCAGCAGCCTGAAGGCGATGGAGGACTCGATCAACACCGCCTTCGTCGACATGTCCGACTCGTTGCCCAACGGGAGCGAGGACGTCTACGACATGGCGCTCGCCGCGGGCCTCCCGCCGAAGGAAGCCGATGCGAAGCACCCCGGGATCGGGATGACGACGCGCGACTTCGAGCCCGACGACTTCCTGCTCACGCTCGGCAAGAACCGGACCAGTCCGATCAACATGGCCAACGCCTACGCCACCATCGCCAACGGCGGAACGCACAACGACGTCCACGTCGTCTCCAAGGTGGTCGACGCCGACGGCACCGTCATCTATGAGCGCGACGACAAGGGCAACGGCGAGCGGGTGATGGACGAGGACGTCGCTGCCGACACCTCGTACTCCCTCCAGCAGGTCGTCTCCAGCGGCACCGGCCAGGCGGCCGGCGCGGTCGTCCAGCCGGCCGCGGGCAAGACCGGCACCGCGACCAACGACAAGGACGAGGTCTCCTCGGCCTGGTTCGTCGGCTACACGCCTCAGCTGGCGACCGCGGTCGCCTACACCCGAGGCGACGGCGACGACGCCCTCGACGGCTGGCTCGACACCTTCTTCGGTGCCGACTACCCGGCCGACACCTGGGTCGCGATCATGGGCCCGCTGACCGACGAGCTCGAGCGCGAGGAGTTCCCGCCCCCGGCCTGGCTCGACGGCGACGCTCCGGAGGAGGGCCACGCCCCCTACGTCCCGCCCGCGCCCGACCCCGAGCCCACCAAGGAGCCGGAGCCGACGAAGAAGCCGTCTCCGTCCAAGGAGCCGGAGCCGACGCCCACACCGACTCCGCCACCCACGCCGACTCCGACGACCGATCCGCCCGACCCGGAGCTACCGACGCCGTCTGAGCCGGAGGAGACCGACGAAGGGGCGCCGAACCCGCCGGGTCCCCGCTGAGACGGTTGATCAGGGGCTGCGGGGGACCTCATTTCCCTCGGCTTTGCCTGACACGGTTAGATAGTGCCCGTGTCTGTGATCGCGCCCGTCGACGTCCACGATGACACCGCTCTGAAGGCCTGGTACGCCGTGGAGGCGGCATCGATGGCCTTCGATCGACCCTACGCGTCGCACCGCACCTTCGAGGCGCTGGCAAACTCCGTGCGCACCCCGCACGACCACGGCCGCCGCATCCTCCTCGCCGCGAAGGAGCAGGGGGAGACGATCGGCATCGCCGAGCTCGATCTCCCCGAGGAGGAGCGCAGCCACATCGTCGAACTCGGCATCCATGTCCTGCCCGTGCACCGCTGGCGCGGCGTCGGCACCGAGCTGTGGCGGGCCGCCGACGACGTACGCCGCACCAGCGGCCGCACCCTGACGACCGCGGAGGTGACCATCCCCCCGAAGTCGTCCCTGGCCTTCGCCCGGGCGCTGGGCTTCAGGTCCGTACGCCGCGAGGACCACCTCGCCGCCGACCTCCCGCTGCGCCACAAGCCCTTCAACGTGCTCGGCTACGAGATCCTGATGTGGGAGGACCGCACCCCCGAGGACCTGCTCGCCCAGTTCGTCGGCCTGCGCAACCAGATGGGCAAGGAGATGCCTGGCAAGTCCGAGGACGACGTGGTCGCTCACACTGCCGACCGCATCCGCTCGGCCGAGAAGAGCACCGCCCGCTCCTACGACCGCATCACCGCCGCCGCCCGCGAGATCCTCACCGGCGAGCTGGTCGGCTACTCGGTCATCTTCCTGGCCCATGGCAGCGTCGAGGCCATCCAGGACGACACCTTCGTCAAGACCGCCCACCGCGGCAACAAGCTGGGTCTGGCCCTCAAGGTCGCCACCCTCGCCGCCGTCCAGCGGGACCACCCCGAGCGCACCAGCATCCACACCTGGACCGACCCTTCCAACGACGTGATGCAGCGCATCAACAGGCAGTTCGGCTTCCGCAAGATCGAGCTCATGCACGAGGTCCAGCGCACCGATCGCTGGTAGGCGGGATATACCGCACGGTGCTGAAGGGGTGCCCCTCAGTAACCTCCGCACATGCTTCGTCGATTCGCAACGATCATGGTCACTTCTCCTCTCATCCTCGCTTCCGGATGCTCCGGAACAACAGGAAGCGCAGAGGTGCACCCAGAGGACCTCTCCTTCAGGTACACCGCTTCGACTGAGATCGGGACCATGTCCCAGCTGGTAGAGATCAGCAATGACGGCGGCAGTGCGGTCGTCATGGACGCCGAGTTCATCCCGCTCGATTCGAGCGGTCAACCGATCAGTGGCGTCGAGGCAGTGGGCAACTTCGGCTCCGAACGTGGCCAGATGGTCATCTGGCCGGGCGACTCGGTAGACGTCATACGGTTCAGCGGCGCTGACGTGCAAGTTGATGACCTTCGGGTCATCGTCGACGCGGTCGAAATCGTGAAGGACCCGCTAGCGCCGGAGTATGTCGAGGCGACCCCGATCGACGATTCTGGAGACGAAACCGTCCCGGGCGAAGCCGTAGAATTCGTGTTGGAGAATCCGAACCAAGCGTCCGCAACAGTGGGGCTGATCTGCTTGGTCTGGGACAATCCTCCACTCGGTCGGTCTCAGCAGGCCGAAATCGTCTTGCCGATCGCCACATCTGTATCGGTTCCGGCCGGTGCTGAGGTGACGATCGCCCCAGAAGCGAAGCATTCGGACAGCCTGCGACAACGCGCCCTCACCAATGCCGTGAGTTGCAAGACGTATCCAGTTCCGAGGCCCGCGCACTCGAGCGAATCAAGCTGACCGACTTCGGGCGCAACCTGATCAGGACCTGGCTTGGCGCCTGGCTTCCATCGATTCTGCGCTCAGGTGAGTCTGAGGTGGACATCATCGCCCGGGCGAACGAATTTTCGTTCGCCCTGTTCGGTCACCGGTCTTGCTAGGTACATGCCCATTCGTCTCTTTCGTCAGGGCCGCTCACCGCCTCCGGGCGTACCAACCTTCAGCGCTCCGAGCGCCGATAGCATCTCGCCGTGCACGATGAACCTCTTACCCTCACGGTCCTCGGATCCGCGACGCCCTACCCGAGCGTGGACAACCCATGCTCGGGCTACCTGGTGTCGAACGCAGGCGCGCGGATCTGGGTGGACGCCGGCAGTGGCACGCTCGGCCCGCTCCAGCAGTACGCCAGGCTGGACGAGCTCGACGCGATCTGGATCTCCCACCTGCACGCCGACCACAGCGCCGACCTGCTCACCGCCTACTACGGCGCCCTGTACGCCGACATCCGCCTGACCGCTCCCATCCCTCTCTACGGGCCGCCCGGCATCGCCGAGCGGCTGGCGGGATTCCTCACCAACTCATCCGTGCGAAGCCCGATCGAGTCCGCCTTCGCCGTCACCGAGCTGAGCGACGGGCACCAGGTCAACATCGGCTCCCTCCGGATGACCACCCGGGCAGTGGTGCACGACGTCCCCGCCTTCGCCGTACGCATCGAGGCGGCCGGCCGCTCGTTGGTCTACTCCGGAGACACCGCCCCCTGCCCGAGCCTCACTGAGCTGGCCGAGGGGTGCGACGTACTGCTGTGCGAGGCCGAGAGCGCACACGCGCCCGACGAGGGGGAGCAGGTGCACCACACCCCCGAAGACGCAGGCGACACCGCAACCGCCGCCCGAGTCGGCCGGTTGATCGTCACGCACGTCGGCCGCTCCCTGACGCCGCAAGAGGCGGTGGCACGCGCCGCGGCCCGGTTCGAAGGCCACGTCGCCCATGCCGACCCCCGCGCCAACTTCACGATCGGCGAGGCGCCGACACCCACGGATCCCGATGTCGGCAGCCCGACCCCTCTCGTAGGCCGTGCGGGACTTGAACCCGCGACCCAGGGATTATGAGTCCCCTGCTCTAACCAACTGAGCTAACGGCCCGCCCAGAGCCTAGCGGGGGGACGTCCGTTGTTGCGCACAGGTCATCCGATCCGGAACCAGGATCAGTACGTCTACGCCATCTAGCAGTTCGGTCACTGCCGGCGCAGGGCTTCTGTCCCCCGTGCGAGCTACCTGCGAGTGTCCACCGTGCGGTGATGATTCCGGGACGGGCGGATCAATATCGTCGAGGTAGTCCGCGGCGCTCCCGCCGCGGCTTCTCACAGAGGAGTCCTCGTGCGTCTGGTATGGCAGCTCTTAGCGGTTTCGGCGGTCTGGATCCTCGGCATTCTGGGCACTACAGCGGTGAAGGACAACCCCTGGCTGGCGCTCGTCGCCGGCCTGCTGACGGCCGTCGTCGGCGTCCTGGTCTACGGCTGGGTGGTGCGGCGAACCGAGCACCGGGTTCCCGTCGAGGTCTCGCTGGAGGGAGCAGGTGCCGGGGTCGGCTGGGGCACGTTGCTCGGCATCGTGCTGTTCGGGGCAGTCATCGCGAGCATCGCCTTCTTCGGTGAATACACGATCAACGGCCTGGGTACGCCGGCGAGCGCCGTCGCGCTGCTCGGCATCATGGCTGGTGCCGCCGTGACCGAGGAGCTGGTCTTCCGAGGTGTCCTCTTCCGGAACGTCGAGCTCTGGACCGGAACCTGGATCGCGCTCGTACTGACCGGCTCACTGTTCGGCCTGATCCACCTGCTCAACCCGAACGCCACCCTGTGGGGTGCCGTCGCCATCGCCATCGAGGCAGGCGGGATGCTGACCGCGGCATACATCGCCACCCGCAAGCTGTGGGTGCCGATCGGTCTGCACTTCGGCTGGAACATCGCCGGAAGTGCCATCTTCAGCACCGAGGTGTCCGGCAGCAACACCGCTCAGGGTCTGCTGGACGCGACGATGTCAGGCCCCGCCCTGGTCACGGGCGGCAGCTTCGGACCGGAGGGCAGCATCTACGCAGTGGTGCTCGGCGTACTGGCCACCGGCGTCTTCATGTGGCTGGCCTATCGGCGTGGTCACGTGGTCCCCGTCCGCCGCTCGGCCCGGACGGACCTGGCCGCTACGCTCTCCCGGTGACCGAACTCCGTCGGGTCCTGGACCGGTGGCGTCAGCTCGACGTCACGGTCCGGGACCTGCCGCTCGCGCTGCCGCTGGCGGTCGCATCGCTCGTGCCGGCGTACCACGGCCTGGGGACGGAGGTCGGCGCGCTGCCGACACGTCCCTTCGACGCGCTGGCCGTCGTCGCGATCGTCCTCCAGTCCTTCCCGCTCGCCCTTCGCCGGCGCTGGCCGGCCGCCTGCCTCCTCTTGGTGTCACTCGGCTTCGTCCTCGACCAGCTCCGGGGCTACCACACGTTGTCGGGGGCCGGGCTCGTCATCGCGCTGCTGAGCGCGGGTGCCTACCTGGAACACCGTCGCCGCACGATCGCGATCCTCCTCTCGGGTGCCTACGTGCTGCTGGCGCTCGCGCTCGACCTGCTCGGCGGGGCCGAGCGGGCGGTCGGGTACCTGACGTTCTACCTGGTGCTGGCCCTCGTGTGGGCCGCCGGCTCCTGGCTGCGCTCCACCCGGGCCGCCGAGACCGAACGGCGCCTCCGGGTCGCCGAGGAGACCCGCACCGCGGAACGCACCCGGATCGCCCGCGAGCTGCATGACGTCGTGACGCACCACGTGACGGCGATGGTCGTGCAGACGGAGGCCGCCAGGTACCTGACAGGCGCACCCGACCGGCTCGACGAGACGCTGAATGCGGTCACCGACACGGGCCGGCGGGCGATCGGCGACCTCCGGAATCTGCTGGACCTGCTCGACCCGCGAGGCGACCCGCCTGATAGCCGGCGCCGGGGTGGCGCACCCCGTCAAGGTGCTTGTGGTGACGACGTTCAATCTCGACGAGTACGTCTACGAGGCGCTGCGCGCCGGGGCCAGTGGCTTCCTGCTCAAGGACGCACCGACGCCGCAGCTGCTGCATGGCATCCGCACGGTCGCAGCCGGGGCGGCGCTGCTGGCGCCCGAGGTGACGCGGAAGCTCGTCGGCAAGTACGCGGCTCGGATCCCGCCCCGCCGAGAGCGCGGCCGCCGACACCGCGCTGACGCCGCGAGAGCTCGAGGTGCTGCGCCTGATCGCCGACGGCCTGTCGAACAGCGAGATCGCCGAGACGCTGGTGATCAGCCAGGAGACCGTCAAGACGTACGTGTCGCGCATCCTGACCAAGCTCGACCTGCGGGACCGCGTCCAGGCCGTGATCCATGCCTACCGCAGCGGCCTCGTGACCTGAAGATGACGCACGGCGAGGCGTGGGCGGAGCTCGGTGCGACGAGGCCCTTACCCTCAGATGACGGGCCCGTCAGCTGACGGGAAGTAGTGACCGTTGTCCAGATCGGCGAGCAGGCCGGGCTGCGCCGGTTCCCAGCCCAGGGTCCGGCGCGTGATGAGGTTCGACGCCGGGTAGTTCTGCGTGACGACGTTCGCGAGGAACCCGAAGTATCCCGGCAGCATCAGTTCGTCCAGCGGCACGCTCACGGCAGGCAGGCCCAGGCGGCTGCCGATGGCCTCGGCGATCTCGCGGACTGGGATGCCTCCGTCGCCTACGGCGTGCCAGTACTTGCCGGCCGGACTCTTCTCCAACGCCCGGCGGAACAAGGCGGCGGCGTCACGGGCGTGCACGGCGTTCCACTGGTTCGTGCCGTCTCCGGGGTAGCCGGCGAAGCCCTTCTCCTTCGCCAGGGCGATCAGCGTGGGGAGAAATCCTGCCCGGTCGGTGGTGCTGTGTGCGATGTTGGCGATCCGCACGACGGACGATCGCACGCCCTGCTCGGCGAGGCCGATGACTGCGGTCTCGACCACGTTGCGGGCTCGGAGGGTGCCCTTGTGCTCATACCCGACGGGAAGAGCCGGATCGTCCTCGGTGGCCGGCCGGCCCAGGTTCCGACCCCCGTTGCCGGGCGAGCCGATGCTCCCCGCAACGACCAGCGGCTTTCCGGTCCCCGCCAGCGCCTCGCCGTACGCGAGCATGATCGGGAGCTCGGCGGCGGCCACGGCGTCGATCCCGCCGGACGGCAGCAGATCCTGCCGGTGCGCGACGTGGATGACGCCGTCCGAGCCCGCCGCCGCCTCCTTGAGCCCGTCGAGGTCCTCGAGGTCGCCGCGGCGCGTCTTCGCACCGAGCGCGGACAGCGCCGTGGCGGCCGTGTCCGATCGGGCCAGGCCGGTGACCTCGTGCCCGGCGGCGACGAGCTCGGGAATGATGTGCGAACCGGTATGGCCGGTCCCGCCAGTGACGAAGATGTGCACGTTGCTACTCCTTGTTGGTGATGCGGCGGAAGATGGTTGTGCGAGTGCGCTCAGCCGGGGAAGTCGAAGCTGAGGGCGACGTCGAAGGTCCCGGCGCCGTTGCGGGCCAGGCCCATCAGCAGCGGCCCGACCGCCTCCAGCCAGCGAGCCATCTCCAGGCCACCGATATCGAGGGGACGCAGTCCGAGGCTCTCGATGAACGCCGACACGGCTTCCTTGGCCTGCGCGTCATCTCCGGCGAAGAGCACATCCAGCAGACGCTCTTGGACCAGGACGTGGCCGAAGACGGTGTTGAACGCCTTCACGACGTGCGCGCTCGCCGGGGCCGCCTTGGCGAGCTCCTGCGCACCGGACGTGCCGTCGGGGGTGACCAGCGCGGTGGCGTCGGCGTTGAAGGTGTTGGTGATGTCGATGATGACCTTGCCGGCCAGTGCGTCCCCGTACTGGGCGACGACCGGCACAGCGCTGGCGTACGGCACGGCCAGGACGACGATGTCGCCCACCGGGATGGTGCCGAATGTCCCCGCTGTGGCCCCGGCGCCGAGTTCGGCGGCCAGGCCCTTGGCCTTGACCGGGTCGCGGCCGATGAGTTCGACCGAATGGCCGCTCGCGACCGCGCGTGCGGCGATGGCGTGAGCCATCCCGCCCAGTCCGATGAAACTGATGCTGCTCATGATGAGTGCTCTCTTCCTTGGGTGGTGGTCGTTTCTTGGCCCCTTCCAGCGGCAGTGACCGGTGACGTACGCCCATCACGACCCCGTCCTCGGAACGGTGATCACGCTGTCGAACAGCACGTATGCGGGGGCCGGGGCGACCGCGATGGCCGCGCTGCGCTCGCTGGTCTCGGACGAGCTCGCCGGTGGTGG
>NZ_JBEXSD010000048.1:0-46132 GCF_040613495.1 Nocardioides sp. NPDC006273
GGTCTCCTTGACGAACCTGAGGTGGCTCCAGGTCTCGGCCTCGTGGACGCCGTCGAGGTCGCGGATGTGTGACGCGCCGACTCGGCAGGGAATGTGGTCAGAACGAGCCGACTCGGCCCGGTCTTGGATCAGATGTCGCGGAAGGGGGTGATGTTCGCGCCGAGCTGGTTGAGCCGCTCGGCGAGGTCCTCGTAGCCGCGGGCGATGACGTAGGTCGAGCGCAGCACGGAGGTGCCCTTGGAGGCGAGCATCGCGAGCAGGATGACGACGGCGGGACGCAGCGCCGGCGGGCAGACGATCTCGGTGCCGGAGAAGTGCGTGGGGCCCTCGATCATGACCCGGTGCGGGTCCATGAGCGTGACGTTGCCGCCGAGCTTGTTGAGCTCGGTCAGGTAGATCGCGCGGTTCTCGTAGACCCAGTCGTGCAGCAGCGTCTGCCCTTGAGCCACCGCGGCGATGGCGGCGAAGAACGGCAGGTTGTCGATGTTGAGACCGGGGAAGGGGAGCGGGTGGATCTTGTCCAGCGGCGCGTGCAGGATCGAGTGCTTGGTGTTGATGTCGACCAGGCGGGTCTTGCCGTTGAGCGCCAGATATTCCTCGGAGAGGGTGTAGTTGAAGCCCATCTCCTCCAGCGTCGCCAGCTCGATCTCCATGAACTCGATCGGGACCCGCTTGATGGTGATCTCGGAGTCGGTCACGATCGCGGCGGTCAGCAGCGACATCGCCTCGATCGGGTCCTCGCTCGGCGCGTAGTCGACATCGACGTCGATGACCTCGCGGCCGGTGACGCGCAGCGTGGTGGTGCCGATTCCCTCGACCTCCACGCCCAGCTTCTGCAGGTAGAAGCAGAGGTCCTGGACCATGTAGTTGGACGACGCGTTGCGGATCACCGTGGTGCCTGTGTGCAGCGCGGCAGCCATCAGTGCGTTCTCGGTGACGGTGTCGCCTCGCTCGGTCAGCACGATCGGGCGGCCCGGCTGGATCTCGCGGTTGACGCTCGCGTGGTAGGCGCCGTCGGTCGCCTTGACCTCGAGGCCGAAGGGGCGCAGGGCCGACAGGTGCGGCTCAACGGTGCGCGTGCCGAGGTTGCAGCCGCCGGCGTAGGGGAGCTCGAAGCTGTCGAGACGGTGCAGCAGCGGACCGAGGAACATGATCACCGAGCGCGTGCGGCGTGCGGCGGTCTCGTCGACGGCGTCGAGGCGCAGCTCCTTCGGCGGCACGATCTCGAGGTCGTTGTCGTCGTTGAGCCAGCGGGTCTGTACGCCGATCGAGTTGAGCACCTCGATGATCCGGTTGACCTCTTCGATGCGTGCGACCTTGCGCAGCGTCGTACGGCCCCGGTTGAGGAGCGAGCCGACCAGAAGGGCGACCCCGGCGTTCTTCGAGGTCTTGACCGTGATCTCGCCGGACAGGGTCGTCGGGCCGGTGACACGCAGGTGAGTCGGTCCGGCGCCGATGTCGACGAGGGAGGAGTCGAGAGCGGCACCGACCCGGGCGATCATCTCCAGAGAGAGGTTCTGCTGCCCCTGCTCGATCCGGTTGATCGCGCTCTGGCTGGTGTTGAGAAGGTCGGCGAGCTGTGCCTGGGTCAGGCCCTTGTGCTTGCGCGCATCGCGAATCAGATTCCCGATGCGACCTTTGTATCCGTCGGTCATGGTGCACCACCGTAACTCATATATGAGATAAGCCTGGATTCCCCGCCAAGTGTCGGCGATTCGTTCCAACTGTGGGCCCGTCCCCGCAGGGCCACTGTTTGCGACACAGTCGTACGCCGGGTGACAGGATGCCACCATGCACGCGACGACGATCCATGGGGTGGGCGACATCCGCTTCACCCAGGTACCCGACCCCACGCTGGGAAAGCCCACCGACGCGATCGTGAAGGTGGTCGGCTCCTGCATCTGCGGCTCCGACCTGTGGAACTACCGCGGCGCCAACGGCGAGATCGAGGAGCCGCGCACCATCGGTCACGAGTGCATCGGCGTCATCGAGGAGGTCGGTGCCGACGTACGCGACTTCAAGGCCGGCGACTTCGTGATCGTCCCCTTCGACCACTGCGACAACACCTGTCCGCACTGCCTCGCCGGCGTCCAGTCGGTCTGTGACAACCTCGGCTTCACGGTCAGCGGCCAGAGCGAGTACGCGCTGGTCAACCAGGCCGACGGATCGCTGGTCAAGCTCGACGAGACGCCGGACCCGGCGATGTACCCCGACCTGCTCGCACTCACCGACGTGATGGCCACCGGCTGGCACGCCGCGGTGATGTCGGGCCTCGGCTCCGGCGCCCGGGGCGGCACCGCGGTCGTCGTCGGCGACGGCGCGGTCGGCCTGTGCGGCGTGCTCGCGGCCGCCCAGCTCGGCGCCGAGCGGGTCGTCGCGATGTCGCGCCACGAGACCCGTCAGGAGATCGCCAAGAAGTTCGGCGCCACCGACATCGTCGCCGCCCGCGGGAAGGAGGGCGAGGCTGCCGTACGCGAGCTCACCAGCGGCATCGGGGCCGACTACGTCCTCGAGTGCGTAGGCACCGACCAGTCCTTCAAGACTGCCTCGAAGGTTGCCCGCCCAGGCGCGACGGTCGGATTCGTGGGCGTTCCGCACGACGTCAACCTCCCGGTCAACGCGCTCTTCCGCACCAACGTGGGTCTCAAGGGCGGGATGGCGCCGGTACGCCGCTACCTGCCCGACCTCCTGCGCCTCACCCTGGCAGGCACCATCAACCCAGGTCTGGTCTTCGACAAGGCGTTGCCGTTCGCCGAGGCCGCCGAGGGCTACCGACTGATGGACGAGCGCCTCGCGACCAAGGTCCAGCTCACCTACTGATCCCGGGCGGGGGATCGGCCGGGCCGCCGGTCTGAGAGACTCGGCCGATGCCCCGCACCGACACCATGCGCCTTCGTCCGCTGTCACCGGGCGACGAACACGTCTTCGCCGACTGGGCACAGGATGAGGAGTTCCGGGTCGCCAACGGCTGGCCGGAGCGCGACCGCGACGGTCACCTCCGCCACTGGCGCCGGCTGATCGACGCTCCGCCGCCCGAGCTCATCAGGCTCGCCGTGGAGCTCGACGAGGAGGTCGTCGGCTACGCCGACCTCCATGGCCTCGCCCCTGACACCCGCGAGCTCGGCATCGCCATCGGACCGAGCTCGCGCTGGGGTCAGGGCCTCGGCCAGCGGGCCATCAAGACCGCGCTCACCTACGGCTTCTCCGTCCTCGACCTGAGCCGGATCTGGGCCGAGACCCACGAGACGAACGACCGCGCCAAGAAGCTCTTCCGCGCCACCGGGTTCATCGAGACCGGCCGCCACGGCACCGACACCTATCGCGGCGAGGACGTCAGCCTCGTCCAGTACGCCGTCGAGCGCCCTTTCTAGCATCTGCCGAAGCGTCACCGCCGTCGGCCGAGACGTCACTTAGGACGGTCGAGACGTCAGGCTTGACGCTTCGGGCGACGGGAGTGACGTCTCGGCAGGTCAGTCGATGCGTACCGGCTTCTGGTCCGGGTAGCCCTCGGGGAGCAGCATGGTGCCGTCCTGGTGACGGTAGAGGACCTGCCAGTGCCAGTAGAGGTCGTACGCGGCAGGGGACCGCTTCATCTGCTCTGCGTAGGCGCTGACGGCCGCCACGTAGCGGTCGGAGTGGTTGTAGGACCACAGGGCGCCGGACATGTCGCCGGGGGCGCCGTTGTTGGCGAGCATTCGCCCGGCGGCCATGATCGCGTCGCCGGGGTCGTTGATGTCGCCACCGGCGCCGTACTGGGCGAAGGTCGAGGGCAGGAACTGCATCGGACCCTGCGCGCCCGCGGTGCTCGTGCCGCGGATGCGGCCCATCCGGGTCTCGACCAGATGGACGGCCGCGAGGTATTCCCAGGGCGTGCCCGTCTTCTGCTGTGCCTCGCGGTAGAGCCGCCGCAGCTCGTCCGGCCTCGGCGGCGTCACGATCCTCCAGTCCGGCAGCTTCGGCTGCGGGTCGGTCATCACCATGAGCTCGCGTGCCGCGGCGATGTCCGCTTCGAGCTGGGCGCGGTCGGTGCGGCCGAGCGCGCCCAGCACGTCGCCGGTCTCCGCCTTCGACGCCCGGGCGAGGTCGCGGGCGGCGGTCTGCTCGAACAGCGCGGCCTCACGTACGTCCTCGGCCCCCGCGGGCCCGGAGGCGACCGTGGCCATCGCCTGGGTGATGCGCGCGGCCAGCGGGACCGACTCGTCGTCGAGAGGAATCGTGCTCGGCGCCGCAGGCGACGTCTGGGCCGGCGTCGACGCGGACGGGCTGCGGCCAGGATCGGCGGACGGCTCGCTCCCGCAGCCGGCGGCAAGCGCCGATATGGCTGCGATGGCGGTCAGAGCAGCGAGCCGATTACGCACACGCTCGACGCTACCCGAAGCTAGGAGACGCCCCGAGCGATGCTCTGATCGATGATGGCGGCGAGCTCGGCCGGCTTGCTCAGCTGCGGCCAGTGTCCGGTGGGGAGATCGACGTAGGTGACGTCGCTGTGCTTCGGGATGGCGGCGACCGACTCGGTGCCGTCGGCGACCCATTCCTTCAGGTCAGCGGCGGTGTACTCGGGGCAGACGAAGACCGCCGGGACCGAGTAGCGGCGTCCGTCGCCGAGCTCGAACGGCTCGGAGGTCAGGCTGGCGGGGGAGGGACGCAGCAGCGCCTCGAAGGCGGCGCGGTCGAGGTCGCGTACGTCGGCCTCGTCGAACTCCTCCCACGGCACCGGCGGCAGATCGGCGCCGTCGGTCGGGAAGTTCTTGGCGGGGGTCATGCCCGGCTCCGCCGGCCAGCCGCCGACATAGACCACGGTCGCGATCTTGTCGACGCGGGCGTCCAGCGCGGCGCCGGCGACCGCACACCCCATCGAGTGCCCGACGAGGATCACGGGCTCGGCTGCCTCATCGATGGCGGCGACCACGGCGGCGACCTGGTCGGCGACGTGCACGCCGGAGCGGTCCGTCGCGGCCGACTCGAGGCCGGGCAGGGTGAGTGGTCGCGGCGTGTGGCCGGCAGCGGTCAGATGGGGAACGACGAGGTCCCATGAGGAGGCGTCGAGCCAGAGGCCAGGTACGAGAACGATGTCCATGAGGCGATTCTCCACAGGTTGCGGACGATCCGCTTCCGCCATTCACTCGAGTCTGAGCTTGCCGGCTTTCGCACAAAAGAACAGTGACCACCGCGGCTGCGGTGGTCACCATCCTGGACGCCCGAGACAGCTGACGTCAGATCTGTTCAGCGAGCGCCGGCGCCCTCCAGTAGCTCCGCGACCTCGTGGGCGCGGCAGTCGCAGTCGGCGTCACACGGCAAGAAGCGGTGACGTGCGTGGCCGCAGTCGCGGCACGGCATGTCGTGAGAAAGCGTGAAGCTTTGCACCTCAACGGTGTCCCACATTATCTATTCATCCCCCAAAGAATGGTGATCGGTGTTTATCGGTGAACTGCCTGATATGTAACACGATAATCCTCGACTTCGGAAGGGCTGGGACAACACGCCGAGACAATGTTTTCCCTGGTCAGTCGACCGATATGCTTATTCGGTCGACCGATAGATAAACTCATAAGGGCCTGCTGTAGGTGCGATGTAGACGTCCGATTTACGGCGCGTATGGGGGCGCTCTCGGGGTGTTGGGAGAATGAGAACAGAACGCGGACCGGCGCTCGACCACCGACAAGGTGGTGTCAGCTCGGCCACGGTTCCGGAGGACAGAACGCCCAGAGGCGAAGGTCCCGGATCGCCTGGTCGACCTGGGCTGGGCCCCGCTCGAGCCCGCGGGGCGGGAATCCTGCGAGCCTGTTGAGAGTTCTACTACCTGTGAAGAACATCGGATTCTTGTCTTTCGGTCACTGGACGCCGTCGCCCCACTCCCAGACGCAGTCGGCACGGGACGCGCTGATCCAGGGGATCGACCTCGCCGTCGCCGCCGAGGAGTTGGGGGTCGACGGCGCGTACTTCCGGGTCCATCACTTCGCTCGGCAGTACGCCTCGCCCTTCCCGCTGCTCTCAGCGATCGGCGCCCGCACCTCGAAGATCGAGATCGGCACCGGTGTCATCGACATGCGCTACGAGAACCCGCTCTACATGGCCGAGGACTCCGCGGCCGCCGACCTGATCTCCGGCGAGCGCCTGCAGCTCGGAATCAGCCGAGGCTCACCCGAGCAGGTCATCGACGGCTGGCGCTACTTCGGCTATGACCCCGGCGAGAACGCCTCCGAGGCCGACATGGCCCGTGCGCACACCGAGACCTATCTCAAGATCATCGAAGGCGCGCAGTTCGCCGAGCCGAACCCCCGGCCGATGTTCCCCAACCCGCCCGGAAAGCTCCGGGTCGAACCCTACTCCGAGACCCTGCGTGACCGGATCTGGTGGGGATCCAGCTCGCTGGCGACCGCACGCTGGGCTGCCGGCCTCGGCCTGAACCTGCAGAGCTCGACCCTCAAGAACGACGAGAACGGCAAGCCGTTCCACATCCAGCAGCGCGAGCAGATCGAGGCGTACCGCGAAGCCTGGAAGGAGGCCGGCCATGAGCGGGAGCCGCGCGTGTCGGTCTCGCGCTCCATCTTCGCCCTCGTCAACGACGAGGATCGTCGCTACTTCGGCCTCGATCGGCAGACCAAGGACCAGATCGGAAACATCGACGACCAGACCCGCGCCATCTTCGGGCGCTCGTACGCCGCCGAGCCCGACGTCCTGATCGAGGAGCTGGCCGAGGACGAAGCGATCCGAGCCGCCGACACGCTGCTGCTCACCGTCCCGAACCAGCTCGGCGTCGACTACAACGCTCATGTCCTGGAGAGCATCCTGACCCACGTCGCCCCTGCTCTCGGCTGGCGATAGCGTCGTTCGGACCGCTCGCCCTCCGGGTCACAATAGGGCGCATAATCGTTGTCAACCGCCCAACGCGGATGCGCAATTGCTACCGTGCGAGGCGACCGATATTCAAAGGGGACCCCGTTGGCTACGTACGCTGAGCTGCTCGACGTCTATCTTCGCGAGCCCGACCAGGAGTCGCTGAGAGCCTTGCGTGAGGCGATCCTCGAGGCTCCCAACTTCCGGCCCGACCTCGAGATCACCGAGATGATCGCCCCGATGATGTCGGTCGGCGACTACGCCGGCGCGGTCGCCGCGGTCCATGGGCTGATGCCCGGCGCGATCTTCAGCCCCTCGGCCCACGCCGCCCTCGCTGACGCCCAGCGCGGCCTCGGCAATCCCGAGCAGGCTCAGCGCGAGTCGACCCTGGCGCAGGCGGCTCTCGACAGCATCATCAGCACCGGCGACGGCACCGAGTCCGAGCCCTGGTCGGTGCTGCGCACCAGCGACGCCTACGACGTCGTGCTGGCCTCGGGCAAGACACCGCGGTCGCAGGTCGCGGTCGGCAACCTGGACCGGATCGTGTGCACCGACTCGACGGTCTGGTTCTTCGACATCACCACCGAGCTCGCCAGGAGCTGACCGCGGTGCCCAGGTCGGTGCTGATCACCGGCGCAGCCGCCGGAATCGGCCGTGCGACCGCGCTGCGCTTCGCCCGTGAGGGGTGGCTGATCGGCGCCTATGACATCGACCTCGACGGCCTGGCGTCCCTCGCCGCCGAGGTCGAGTCGCTGAGCGGGGACGTGGTCACCGGCCTCCTCGACGTACGCGACGCGACGTCCTGGCAGGACGCCCTGGACGGCTTCGTCGCTGTGAGCGGGGGCAGCCTCGACGTACTCGTCAACAACGCCGGGATCATCCAGATCGGCAGGTTCGCCGACCTTCCGCTGGACCGGCAGCAGGCGATCATCGACGTCAACGTCAAGGGCCTCGTCAACGGCTGCCACCTGGCGCGCCCGTTCCTGCGCCGCGGCTCCCACGTCGTCAACCTCGCCTCGGCCTCGGCGATCTACGGCCAGCCGGGGATGGCGATCTACTCCGCCACCAAGTTCGCCGTACGTGGCCTCTCCGAGGCCCTCGACCTGGAATGGTCCGCGGACGGGATCACCGTGACCGCACTGTGGCCGCTCTTCGCCGACACCTCGATGGTGTGGGGCCACGACTTCCCAGCGCTGCGGCGCCTCAAGGTCTCACTCACCGCCGACGACGTCGCCGAGTCCGTCTACGCGGCCGCGACCAGCGGCCACGGTCTCCTCGGCGGAGTCCACCGAGGAGTCGGCACCAAGGCCAGGGTCCTCATCGCCATCTCCGAAGTCAGCCCGAGCTGGGCCAACCGGATCTTCAACCGGCTGATCTCCACCTGACCCGCCCCGCCGAATCGGTGCCCACAACTCCAGTCTCGGCCCGCCACAACTACGGTCTCGGCGGGTTCTGAATGTTCACCGGGCCGTTGCCGGTAGGGACGGTGTGTGTCGGGTTCCTGACGGGGCCGGCGCGCACGCTCGGGAGCATGATGAGTCGCATCTTGCGGATCCTGCTCGCCGGGACGGTCGCCCTCGTCTTCGCCGCCGCGGCGTTGGCCGCGCCGGCGGCGGCCGAGGGGCTGAGGGCGTCCGACCAGGGTCAGATCGGGTTCGACCGTCGGGAGGTCGCACCAGAGGACGCACGGCCGGGCGGTGGAGCGGATCCGTTCGAGACCGGTGTGGTGATCGTGCTCAACACGCTGCTCCTCGGTGGGCTGGTGGGCGGTGTCCTCTGGGCTCGGCGACGCCTCGACGGCGCAGACAGGTCGCTTCCGACGATGACCGCGTAGCGAGATTGACGTCTCACTTTGCGGGATTCCCCGCGTAAGGTCCGGCGTATGTCGACCTACACCCACGGCCATCACGAGGCGGTCCTGCGCTCGCACAGGTGGCGTACGGCGGAGAACTCCGCTGCCTACCTGCTGCCGCACCTGGACGCTGCCCAGCGGCTGCTCGACGTCGGCGCCGGGCCGGGGACGATCACGCTCGACCTCGCCGGCCGGGTCGCGCAGGTGACCGCCACCGAGATCGGGGAGACGGAGGTCGAGCTCTCCCGGCAGGCCGCCGCGAGCCAGGGAGCGACGAACGTCGACTTCCGGGTCGAGGACGTGCATGCGTTGAGCATCGAGAACGATGCGTACGACGTCGTCCATGCCCATCAGGTGCTGCAGCACGTGGCGGACCCGGTCCAGGCGCTGCGTGAGATGAAGCGGGTGACGACGCCGGGTGGGATCGTGGCCGTGCGCGACAGCGACTACGCGGGATTCGTCTGGTGGCCGGAGTCGACCGAGCTGACCGAGTGGCTGCGGCTCTACCGCGACGCCGCGAGGGCCAACGGCGGCGAGCCCGACGCCGGCCGGCGGCTGGTCTCCTGGGCGCGTGCGGCCGGCTTCGCCGACATCACCGCGACCTCGAGCACCTGGTGCTTCGCAGATCCCGAGGACCGGGCCTGGTGGGGAAGCATGTGGGCGGACCGGTTCACCGACTCGGCGGTCGCCCGCCAGCTGGTCGACTCCGGTGACGCCACGACCGCCGACCTCGCCCGCGTCGCGGACGGGTGGCGGTCGTGGGCGGCTGCCGAGGACGGCTGGTTCTCGGTCCTCCACGGCGAGGTCCTGGCTCGCGCCTGAGGATCGAGCCGAGCAGCAGGCCCGGGCCTCAGCGCCGCAGGATCCGTGCCGAGAGCGTGTTGCCGAGGAGCTGGATGACCTGCACCAGCGCGACCAGGATGAGCACACAGACCCAGGTCACGGCCGGGTCGTACTGGCGATACCCGAAGGTCTGGGCGAAGCTGCCCAGGCCACCGCCCGCGATGAGTCCGGCGACCGCGGACATGTCGACGACCGCGACGAAGGCGAAGGTGTAGCCGAGGATGACCGGCGCCATCGCCTCGGGCACGACCACCGTCGCGGCGATCCGGGCACGCGTGGCGCCCATCGCGCGAGCGGCCTCGATGACGCCTGGCGGGACGGAGACGAGGTTCTGCTCGACGATCCGGGCGATGCCGAACATGGCGGCCAGGACCAGGGAGAAGACGACCGCGGGCGTGCCGATGCCGGTGCCGACGATCAGCCGTGCGGCCGGCTGGACGGCGGCGATGAAGATGATGAACGGGATCGGCCGGAAGAAGTTGACCAGCACGTTGAGGACGAACGAGACGATCACGTTCTCGTAGAGCCCGCCCTTGCGGGTCAGGTAGAGCCCCAGCCCGAGGATGAGGCCGAGGGTGCCGCCGATGAGCATCGTCAGCGCCACCATGAGCAGGGTCTCGCCGGTGGCCTGCCAGATGTCGGGCCACAGCTCACCGAGGCGGGTGTCGGTGGGGAGAGCGGTCAGCATCACAGCTCCTTGGCGGGGACGAGGGCAGCCAGCTCACGTACGGCCTCGTCGACGGAGGTCGCGGGGCCGTCGAGGGAGAGGGTGAGGTTGCCGAAGGTGGCGCCTTGGATCTCCTCGATGCCACCGAAGACGAGCTCGAAGGCGATCCCGCGTTCGAGGAGCACTGCGAAGATGTCGGTCTGGCGGGGGCCGCCTTCACGCAGCTCCACCTTGACGAACCGGCCGGGGTGGCGGGAGCGCAGCGCGGCCAGCGCGTCGGTGGACGGCTCGTCGTCGACGACGGTGCCGACGAAGCGCCGGGTCACCGGCTGCCGCGGTGCCGAGAAGACGTCGTAGACCGGCCCGGACTCGACGATCCGGCCGTTCTCCATGACCGCGACGTGGTCGGCGAGCTCACGCACGACCTCCATCTCGTGGGTGATGGCCACGATGGTGGTGCCGAACTCCTCGTTGACCCGTTTCAGGAGCCGCAGCACCTCGTGGGTCGTCTCCGGGTCGAGCGCGCTGGTGGCCTCGTCGGCGAGCAGGAGCGAGGGGTTGGTGGTCAGTGCCCGGGCGATGCCGACGCGCTGCTTCTGCCCGCCGGAGAGGTTGCGTGGGTAGGTGTGGGCCTTGTCGGGCAACCCGACGAAGTGGAGCAGCTCCGAGATCCGCCGCTGCTGCTCGGCCTTGTCGACGCCGGCGATCTGCAGCGGGTAGGCCAGGTTGCCCCAGACCGTACGCGACTCGAGAAGGTTGAACTGCTGGAAGATCATGCCGATGCCCAGCCGGATCGGACGCAGCTGGCGCTCGCGCAGACCGACCAGCTCGGTGCCGCCTACCTGGATGGAGCCCGAGGTGGCCGGCTCGAGGCCGTTGAGCAGCCGGACCAGGGTGGACTTGCCGGCCCCTGAGTAGCCGACGATCGCCTGGACATCACCGGCGGCGATGTCCAGGTCGACGTCGACCACCGCGTGGACCTCGTTGCGGCCCTTCGCCGCCGGGTAGGTCTTGGTGACGTCACGGAGCCGCACCAGCGGCACCGCTCCGGTTCCCGGGTGCGTCACTGACGCTCCTCAACCTGCTTCTCGGTGTCATCGAGCGACTTCTGCAGGTCCTCGACCGGGATCTTCACCAGCTCGGCGGTGTCACCGGAGGTCTCGTAGACCCCCTTCTGCACGTCCTCGTCGTTCTGGAAGATCTCGACGAGCTTCTTGTACGTCGGGTTGTCCTTGTCCTCGGCGCGGACGGCGAAGATGTTGACGTAGGGGAGCGCCTTGGGGTCAGAGGGGTCGTCGGTCACCAGCGCGTCCTCGAACCTGAGGCCGGCGTCCTCGACGAAGTCGTTG
Source organism: Nocardioides sp. NPDC006273 (assembly GCF_040613495.1). Lineage (NCBI taxonomy): Bacteria > Bacillati > Actinomycetota > Actinomycetes > Propionibacteriales > Nocardioidaceae > Nocardioides > Nocardioides sp. NPDC006273. The sequence goes on from NZ_JBEXSD010000048.1 coordinate 11,549, forward strand.
TTGATGATCGCGGCGGCGACGTCGGGGAGGGATGAAGCGGTGATCGAGGCCTGGACCGCCTTGATCTTCACCTTGGAAGAGGGGTCGACGTCCTTGACGGTGCTGAACGGGGTGCCGCCGTCGGTCAGCTCGATCAGCCCCTCGGACTGGAGCAGCACCAGACCACGGGCCTGGTTGGTCTCGTCATCGGGGACGATCACGGTCTCGCCGGCCTTGATCTCATCGAGGCTCTTGTGCTTCGAGGAGTAGAGCCCCAGCGGATAGGTCGCGGTCGAGCCGAGCGCGACCAGGTCGTCGTCGTTCTGGACGTTGTAGTCGGCCAGGAAGATGATGTGCTGGAACTGGTTGAGGTCCAGCTCGCCCTCGGACAGCGCCGGGTTGGGCTGGTTGTAGTCGCTGAAGTTCTTGACCTCGAGGTCGATGCCCTCCTCGCGAGCGGCGTCCTGGAAGGTCTCCCAGTAGGGATCGTCGGCACCGACGACGCCGATGGTGACCTTGGTCAGGTCGCTGCCGGAGTCCTCACGAGTGAGGAAGAACGCCAGGGCGCCGAGCACGATCGCAGCGGCGATGACGATCCCGATGATCAACGGGAGCTTGGACTTGGGAGCCTCGATGAGCGGGGTGGGCTCGGGCGTGTTGGAGGACACGGGTGGGAACCTCTTCTGACGTTGAGAGTGCTTGGGCAACGCGGTTGTTGTCCACCAACACAGTAGACTTAACGAGAATCACACTCGTTTACGCGACCACACCCCGAGATCATGTCATCGACATGCCTCGAGGTGTGTTAGGCGCCGTTCACGCCAGGTCGCGGCGTCTCATCACCACCACTGCGGCAACGGCCGCGACCAGGACGTACGCGGTGACGGTGGCCAGCGCCCGCCCACCCGAGATCGCGTCCAGGACTCCCGGGGTTCCGTTGGCTCCGCCGATGATCGCTCCGGCCAGCGACCCGCCCGCGGTGCCGGGAAGCGCGTCGGTGACGGTCTCCACCCCTGGGAGCAGGCTGCCGACGCCACGGAGCAGGTTCTCGACCACCAGCGACCAGACCAGGCCCAGGCCGACGGCGAGCGCGGGCCCCTTGGCGAGCACCCCGACCAGGAACCCGAGCAGCGCCCACATCTCCAGCACCAGGAATCCGGCGCCGAACGACTGCGCCAGATCGGTCAGGGCCGGCATGGTGATCGACTGGCCCTCGGCCACCGCGATCGCGACCGAGACGCCCGCGCACAGCACCAGCGTCGCCGTCATCATCGCGAACACGAACACGGTCACTGCGGCCAACGAGCCGCCGACGGCGGCGGATCGGCCCGGCCCCTGGGTGAAGACGGTCTTCCAGGTGCCCCACCCGAACCCGTTGCCTGCGACCAGGGCGCCGACGACCATCGCCAGAGCGCCGCCGAACATCGGCAGGCCGCTGACCAGGATGTCCGGGACCGCACTCGGCATCAGCTCGGCCAGCAACTGGGCGTTGGTGGCACCGTCACCGGCGAAGTTGTCGTCGCCGGTCTTGTAGGCGACGTAGTTGAAGACGTAGCCGAAGGACAGCGACAGCGCCAGCCAGGCGCCGACGATCACCCAGATCGCCGACCACTTGCGCAGCCGCAGCAGCTCTGCTGCGGTGGAGTCACTCATTGCCTTCACGTTCATGACGCGACCTCCTTGTTGCGGGTCATCTCAGAGCTGGTCATCTCGAAGAAGGCGTCCTCCAAAGAACGCTCCGCGACGGTGACCTCGTGGACATCGATGGCGTGGGCGACCAGATGCCGTACGACGTCGGGGGCCGCGGTCGCGGGCAGCTCGACCTCGAGCGTCTCGTTGCCGCTGCGGCGTACGCCCTCGTCACCGGCCAGCCGCATCAGCGCCGCCAGAGCAGCGTCCTCCGGAGTCGCCCGGATCTGGAGCGTCGCGGCGCCGCGCAGGTCGGCGACGGTCGACTCGCGCAGCAGACGGCCCTCGGCGATGACCCCGACGCGGTCGCAGATCTCCTGCACCTCCGCCAGGATGTGGCTGGAGAGGATGACTGTCTGGCCGGCCTCGGCGAGCGAGACGACCAGCGCACGCATGTCGGCCATCCCGGCCGGGTCGAGCCCGTTGGTGGGCTCGTCGAGCACCAGCAGATCAGGAGCGCCGAGCATCGCGGCGGCGACACCGAGACGCTGCTTCATGCCGAGCGAGTAGCCCTTGAAGGCATCCTTCGCCCGGTCGGCGAGGTCGACCATCTCGAGCACCCGGTCGACCTCCGTGTCGGCCAGTCCCTGGTAGCGCGCCATCGTGCGCAGGTTGTCGCGTCCGCTCAGGTAGGGATAGAAGCCAGGTCCCTCGACCAGAGCGCCGATCCGGGCTGTCACATCGGGACGCCCGGCCGGACGCCCCAGGATGCTGGCCGCTCCGGCGGTGGGCCGGATCAGGCCGAGCATCATCCGCAAGGTCGTCGTCTTGCCGGCCCCGTTGGGGCCGAGGAAGCCGTACACCTCGCCACGCTTGACGGTCATGCTGACCCGGTCGACGGCGAGCCTGTCGCCGTACCGCTTGGTCAGCCCGTCGGTCTCAACCACGAGCTCGTTCATGGCGACCACGCTTCCGCAGCAGGCCAGCGGTGGCGTCGGCCTCAGCGACGATCCGGGTTACGCAGATCTGCGTAGTGCGGTGCACCACGATGTGGTACGCCTCGGGCGTCCGCGCGAACTACGGTGAGTCCATGTCCTGGTTACGTCGCCACCCGCTGCCGTGGCTGGTCGTCGTTTTCGTGGTGGTCGGCTCGCTGGCCACCGCCTCGCGGGCCGATGCCGGCGGCGCGACGTTCCTGGGCGCCCCGCTCGCCCTGGTGGGGATCTTCCCCGTGCTGCTGCAGCGGCCCCGCGGCTGGGTCGTCGCGGTCAGCGGGCTGTGCGTCGGTGCCTACTTCATCGCTGGGTACGGACCCGGGCCGATCTTCTTCGTGCTGCCCGCCGTCACCTTCGCGGTCGGGCTGTCGCTGCCGTTGCGTCGCTGGGTCGGCTGGGCGATCGGGGGCGCGGCGCTCGCTGTGACCGGGATCATGCTGAACCCCGACCCGCCGGGATCAGGCTCGCAGGCCGGACAGGGGCCGCCGTGGTGGTCCGGGGGACCGGACGGCCACGGCCCGAGCCTCGAGAGCGACCTGTCGATATGGCAGGCCATCGGCCAGGTCGCGATCATCGCCGCCTGCGGTGCGGTCGCGACCGCGCTGCGTGCCCGTAACGAGGCCCGCGCCCAACGGCAGCGCCGCGTGGTCAGCGACGAGCGGGTGCGGATGGCCGCGGACCTGCACGACGGAGTCGGACACGGACTGGCCGTGATCGCGATGCAGGCCGGCGCTGCGCTGCACGTGCTCGACCGCGACCCCGAGGCCGCCCGCCGCAACCTGGAGGCGATCCGGTCAGAGAGCAAGGAGTCGCTCGACCTGCTGCGCCGCCAGCTGGCCCGGCTGACCGACGCGGGGCCCGACGCCGGATCGGCGCCACGGACGCCGGAGCACGGGCTCGCCGACCTGCCCGCACTGGTCGAGCGGGTGCGCACCGGCGGCTTGGAGGTCTCGCTCCGGATCGAGGCCGAGTCGGTGCCGGCGGAGGCGGCTCGGGCCGCGTACGCCGTGGTCCAGGAGGGGCTCACCAACGTGCTGCGGCATGCGGGAGCATCGCGAGCCGAGGTTTCGGTCGTCTCGCTCTCGGGTGCCGAGATGGTGGTGACCGTGCGTGACGACGGGCGGGGATCGGACATTCCCAGCGTGGAGAGAAACTCAGGTATGGGAATTGTGGGAATGCGGTCGCGCGTGGAGGAACTTGGGGGCACCCTGGAGGCGGGGCCGGAGGTACGGGGCTTCCGGCTGCGGGCTTCGATTCCGCTCTCTGGGTCCTCGGCGGATTCGGCGGAGGGGCTGGCATGAGCGAGCGTGAGCGAGCGTCCATGAGCGATCAGAAGCAGATCGGGGTTGCTCTGGTCGATGACCAGCCCCTCGTCCGGATGGGCCTGGCGACCATGATCGGCGCCGAGCCCGACCTGGAGGTCGTCGGCGAGGCCTCTGACGGAAGCGCGGCGCTGCCGATGCTGCGCCGCACCCACCCCGACGTCGTCCTGTGCGACATCCGCATGCCCGTCCTCGACGGCCTCGGCATGCTCGAGCAGGTGACCCGCGACTCCTCCCTCCAGGACGTACGGGTGGTGATGCTGACGACCTTCGAGCTCGACGAGTACGTCTTCGAGGCGCTGCGTCTGGGAGCGAGCGGGTTCCTGCTCAAGGATGCCGAGCCGGTCGCGCTGCTGGATGCGATCCGGGTCGTCGCCGACGGTGGCTCGCTGCTCGCGCCGACGGTGACGAAGCGGGTGATCGAGGAGTTCGGCTCCTCTCGTCGGGCGGCGAACCCGCATCCGCGACTCGGAGACCTGACCGAGCGTGAGCGGGAGATGGTCGCCTGGGTGGCCACCGGTCGTTCCAACGCCGAGATCGCCGCCGAGCTGGTGGTCAGTCCGGACACCGTCCGCACGCACGTCTCGCGTGCGATGGTGAAGCTGCATGCTCGCGACCGCGCCCAGCTCGTCGTCTTCGCGATCGAGTCGGACCTGAGGGTCTAGAGGCCGGGAGATCTATGCGGCCAGCGGGACGCTTCCGGGCATGATGACCGGGGCGCACGAGCAGGTGTCGCTGCAGGCGAGGTAGGTGTGCACCTCATGGCCGCACCGCTGGCACGGCAGGAAGTGCGAGACCGGGAAGCTGCGTACGTTGGTGTTCTCGGGGTTCTGGGCTGTGTCCCACATGACTTTCTCCTGTCCGTGTCTGTTGTTCCTTCATCTGTTCCACGAGTGTGGGCGCCCGATTTCGACACATCTGCTTCAACACCCGGCAGATTCATCGAAATGGGATGATCGGCATCGTGACCAGCAAGCCCAATGGCGGGCAGAGCCAGGAGCAGCGGCTTCGTGACCTGAAGCTGCTGCGGCGGGTGAAGGACCGGATCGACAGGGAGTACGCGCAGCCGCTGGACGTGGAGGCGCTGGCTCGTGGCGTGCACATGTCGTCCGGACACCTGAGCCGGGAGTTCAAGAAGGCCTACGGTGAGCCGCCCTACTCCTACCTGATGACCCGCCGCGTCGAGCGGGCGATGACCCTGCTGCGGCGCGGCGACCTCAGCGTCACCGACATCTGCTTCGAGGTCGGATTCTCCTCACTGGGCACGTTCTCGACACGGTTCAGCGAGCTCGTCGGGATGTCGCCGTCCATCTACCGCGAGAAGGCGGTCGCCGGCGCGGCCGGGATCCCTCCCTGTGTGTCCAAACAGGTCACGCGGCCGGTGCGGCGAAGTTCGATCAGGAATCAAGAAGCGCCAAGACCGGATCCATACCTAACGTGAAGCCATGGACATCAACATCTGCCACAGCTACCTGCCCCACACCGACCCCGAGGCCTCGCTGAGGTTCTACCGCGACCTGCTGGGGTTCGAGGTGAGGAAGGACGTCGGGTACGAGGCGATGCGCTGGCTCACGATCGGACCGCCGGCGCAGCCCGGGATCAGTGTCGTGCTCTACCCACCCAACGCCGACCCGAACATCACCGAGGCGGAGGGCAACGTCGTCCTCGAGATGATGGCCAAGGGCACCTTCGGCAGCATCATGCTCTCCTCGCCGGACATCGACGCCGCATTCGAGAAGATCCAGGCCGGCATCGACGCCGCGGGTGGCGAGATCATGTCGGAGCCGACCGACCAGGACTGGGGAATGCGCGACTGCTCCTTCCGCGACCCGGCGGGCAACACCGTCCGTCTCCAGCAGATCAAGTGAGCAGGGAAAATGTGCGCGCCCGGATTCAACCCTCCGGTTAGCCTGACCGCCATGAACCATCCCAGCACGGCCGCACACGATGCCGACACGCACGATCTGATCCGCGTCCAGGGCGCCCGGCAGAACAACCTCAAGGACGTCTCGGTCGAGATCCCGAAGCGCCGGCTCTCCGTGTTCACCGGGGTGTCGGGCTCCGGGAAGTCGTCGCTGGTCTTCGGCACGATCGCGGCGGAGTCGCGACGCCTCATCGACGAGACCTACTCGACCTTCATCCAGGGGTTCATGCCCAGCTTGCCGCGGCCCGAGGTGGACGCGATGGAGGGGCTGACGACCGCCATCCTCGTCGACCAGGAGCGGCTCGGCGCCAACCCGCGCTCGACACTGGGCACGGTGACCGACGGCCACGCGATGCTGCGGCAGCTCTTCTCCCGGTTGGGGACGCCTCACATCGGGGGACCGACCGCGTTCTCGTTCAACATCCCGACCACCAAGGTCGGCGGCGTCTCGGTCACGGAGTCCGGCAAGAAGAACGTCATCAAGCAGGAGATCTACCTCGGCGGCATGTGCCCCGAGTGCGAGGGCCGCGGTGTCGCGTCCGACCTCGACCTCGGCGCCATCGTCGATGAGTCCAAGTCGCTCAACGAGGGCGCCATCCTCGTGCCCGGCTACAAAGCCGACGGGTGGATGGTGAAGGGATTCGCCGAGACGGGGCTGCTCGACGGGGACAAGCCGATCCGCGACTACACCGAGACCGAGCGTCACGACTTCCTCTACAAGGAGAAGGGGAAGGTCAAGGCGCTCGGGATGAACATGACCTACCAGGGCCTCATCCCCAAGCTGCGCGAGTCGATCTTCAGCAAGGATCCCGAGCAGCTTCAGCCGCACATCAAGGCGTTCGTGGAACGTGCCGCCGTCTTCGCGCCGTGCTCGACCTGCGAGGGCACCCGGCTCAACGAGTCGGCTCGCTCCTCGAAGATCAGGGGCATCGACATCGCCGAGGTCTGTGCCATGCAGATCACCGACCTCGCCGAGTGGCTGCGCGGCATCGACGAGCCAGGCGTCGCGCCGTTGATCGGCTCGCTGCTCCACCTGTGCGACTCGATGACCGAGATCGGCCTCGGCTATCTCTCCTTCGACCGGCCGTCGGGCACCCTGAGCGGAGGTGAGGCGCAGCGTACGAAGATGGTCCGCCACCTGGGCTCGGCGCTGACCGACGTGACCTATGTCTTCGACGAGCCGACCGTCGGTCTGCACCCGCACGACATCCAGCGGATGAACAAGCTCCTCCTCGACCTGCGCGACAAGGGCAACACCGTGCTGGTCGTCGAGCACAAGCCGGAGACCATCGCGATCGCCGACCGCATCGTCGACCTCGGTCCGGGCGCCGGCAGCGACGGCGGCACGATCTGCTTCGAGGGCACCTACGAGGAGCTCGCCGTCGCCGACACGCTGACCGGGCGCCACCTCGGCCACCGCGCCTCGGTCAAGGAGACGGTCCGCGAGCCGAAGGGATATCTGGAGATCCGCGGGGCGACCTCGCACAACCTTCGTAACGTCGACGTGGACGTCCCGCTCGGTGTGCTGACGGTCGTCACCGGTGTCGCCGGGTCGGGGAAGTCGTCGCTGATCCACGGCTCCATCCCGACTGGCACCGAGGTCGAGTTCGTCGACCAGAGCGCGATCAAGGGGTCCCGCCGCAGCAACCCGGCGACGTACACCGGTCTACTCGAGCCCATCCGGAAGGCGTTCGCGAAGGCGAACGGGGTCAAGCCGGCGCTCTTCTCGGCCAACTCCGAGGGCGCCTGCCCGACCTGCAAGGGCAACGGCATGATCTACACCGAGCTCGGCTTCATGGAGACCGTCGCGTCGCCATGCGAGGACTGCGGCGGCAAGCGGTTCCAGCCGCTGGTGCTCGAATACCGTCTCGGCGGGCTCAACATCGCCGAGGTGCTCGACCTGTCCGTCGCGAAGGCGCTCGCGTTCTTCGCCGAGGGCGAGTCGAAGGTGCCGCCGGCTGCCAAGATCCTGGAGCGGATGTCCGACGTCGGCCTCGGCTATCTCAAGCTGGGCCAGCCGCTCAACACCCTTTCCGGTGGCGAGCGACAGCGGATCAAGCTGGCCATGCACCTGGGGGAGAAGGGCGGGACGTACGTCCTGGACGAGCCGACCACCGGCCTTCACCTGGCCGACGTCGACAACCTTCTCGCGCTGCTGGACAAGCTGGTCGACGCCGGCAAGTCGGTCATCGTGATCGAGCACCACCAGGCCGTCATGGCCCATGCCGACTGGATCATCGATCTCGGCCCGGGCGCCGGTCACGACGGTGGGCTGGTCGTCTTCGAAGGCACGCCGGCCGAGCTCGTCGCGAAGAAGTCGACGCTGACCGGCGAGCACCTGGCGGCGTACGTCGGGGCTTGACCATGAGCCGGGGCACGGTCCCTGAAGCGCCCAGGTGGCGCGAATCACGCCCGTTTACGGGCATCTGAATGCGGTCGAGGTAGAGGGTCACACTTAGTGTGAATTGGTTGCAGCAACAATCAAGGAGCACCCGAGATGACCCTCTACCTTCCCGAGCACAGGCAGACCACGCCGGTGGAGATCGCTCCCGTGCCGGCGCGACCGGCGCCGGTCTGGCCGCGCGGGCTGGTGGCCACGGCCATCGCGGCGGTCGCCACGACGCTGATGGCGGTGATCGCCAAGACTGCAGGGGTCGACTTCGGCAGCAGTCTCGGCGACGTGCCCATCTCGGCCTTCCCGTTGTTGACCGTCTACTGCTCGCTGATCGGCATCATCATCGCCGAGGTGACGGCCCGGGTCGCCAAGCTGCCCCGCTCGACCTTCCAGATCACTGCCATCGTGCTCACCGGGCTCTCCCTGATCCCCGACGTGGTGCCGTTCTTCGAGTTCGACCTGGCCTTCGTCGGAGTCCTGTGCCTGACGCACATCGTCGCCGCCGCGATCGTGGTTCCGATGATCGCGCTGCGGATGGAGGAGCGTCGCGGCCTCGGGCTGCGCGCTCCTGCTCATCGCCGATAGCGGACGAAAACTGTCCTGATTCGGTGCCAGGATTGAGCCATGGCAATCGAAACTCGAAGCTTCCAGGTCACCTTCGACGCGCAGGACCCACGGGCTCTCTCCACTTTCTGGCGTGACGTCCTCGGTTACGTCCACCCCGGTCCGCCGGGAGTCGAGGTCCCCGAGGGCGCCGATCCGCTGGACGCGTGGGACTCGTTCCTCGAGCAGGTGGGCGTGCCGCCCGAGCAGCGCAACAACGCCTCGGCGATCGAGGATCCCACCGGCGCCGGCCCCCGGGTCTTCTTCCAGCGCGTTCCGGAGTCGAAGACCGCCAAGAACCGCGTCCACCTCGACGTCCGGGCAGCTCCCGGGCTGCAGGGGGAGGAGCGGATGGCCGCACTCGAGGCGGAGTGCGAGCGCGTCGTCGCGCTCGGAGCCACCCGGGTCCGCCGCGTCGAGCCCGACCCGCCGATGAGCCACGGCTTCATCGTCATGCAGGACCCCGAGGGAAACGAGTGGTGCCTCGACTGAGGCAGTCCGATCCGGTCGGTCTCGAACGTCGCATGGTCCGCGGCTGAGGGTCGCGTCTCCGTGGTGAAAGAAGATCATCTTTCACCACGAGCGCGGCCGACGTGCGAGCAGGGTGGAGTCGTCGATATCGACCCGGATGCCGTCTCGGACGGTCGAGCGGGGCCGCTGCTCGACGACGACCGGCTCGAACCCCTCCGGGAGTCCGGGCAGCAGCTCCTCGGCGAGGAACATCGCGTCGTGGTGGCTGTGGTGGGTGCTCTGCTGAAAGAGGGCCTCCGAGGGTGCGTGACCGACGATCAGGAGATGGCCACCGGGACCGACCGCGGTGGCCAGCCGGCCGGCGACGTCGACCATGCTCCCGTCGGGCGTGTGCAAGAAGTGGCAGGTGACCAGGTCGAACTCCCGATCACCGGCCTCGAAGGTGCGGGCGTCGGCCTGCCACCAGGACGTACGCTCCGCCAACCCCGCCTCCTCAGCATGGCGCTTCGCTCGGGCGAGCCCGTTCGCCGAGAAGTCGGCGCCGGTGACCGTCCAGCACTGCTGCGCGAGCCAGATGACGTCGCCGCCCTCGCCGCAGCCGACATCCAGCGCCGTTCCCGGCGTCAGCGCGGCGACCTCGGCGACGAGCTGCGGGTTCGGATCGCCGCTCCAGACCTTCTCCTCGCCGGCGTAGCGCTCCTCCCACGACTCCGGCTCGAACATCCTGCGCTCCTCGTCCTCGCTCATGGAAACAACCTAGTGGGCGGTCGGCGATACTCTCACCCATGCACGCTCTCGTACGCCGCCCCTCGCCCCGTCTCGCCGACGGGCTCGTCACCCACATCGAGCGGAGCCCGGTCGACCTCGACCTCGCTCACGAGCAGTGGGAGTCGTACGTCGCTGCGATGCGCGGCGCCGGATGGACCACACACGAGGTCGTCCCAGCAGACAGCTGCCCGGACTCGGTCTTCGTCGAGGACACGATGGTCGTCTTCGCAGACCTGGCCGTGATCAGCCGTCCGGGTGCGCTCGAGCGTCGCCCGGAGATCGACGCTGCCGAGGACGCCGTCCGGGAGCGGGGCTACCGGATCGCCCACATCGAGGCACCCGGCACGCTCGACGGCGGGGACGTGCTCAAGCACGGGAACACCGTGTGGGTGGGGGAGGGCGGGCGTACGAACGCCGCCGGAATCGCTCAGCTCCGCGCCCTGCTCAGTCCTCTCGGCGCCGAGGTCGTCGCCGTCCCGGTCTCGAAGGTGCTCCACCTCAAGTCGGCCGTCACCGCGCTGCCCGACGGCACGGTGATCGGTCACGAGCCGCTGGTCGACGACCGGAGCGTGTGGGGAGCCCGATTCCTGCCGGTCCCGGAGGAGTCGGGCTGCCACGTGGTCGTTCTCGACGACCGCACGTTGCTGATGGCCGCCTCGGCGCCCCTGAGCAGAGCGATCTTCGAGGAGCGCGGCTACACGGTCGTGGCGGTCGACATCTCCGAGTTCGAGAAGCTCGAAGGCTGCGTCACCTGCCTCTCGGTGCGGCTACGAGCAGCTCAGGGCTGACGCGGCAGGGTCGAGCAGTTCGAGCTGGCGGCGACACCCTTGACCCGGTCCGTGACCCAGGTGACCGCAGCGGTCTGGTCGACGAGCAGTGGCGTGATGTGGTTGGTGACCAGCCCGTCGCCGAGGTTGGGCAGGACGACCGCCTTGTAGGTCACCTGGGCGCCCTGACCGCACCAGTCGACGGCCAGCTGTCGGGCCTGCGCGTGCGGGACGATGTCGTCCTCCGTGCCGGTGGCCAGGCGTACGGGGATTCGCGGTGCGATGGTCCCGATCTTCTGCTCGGTGATGATCGCCTTCACCGTCGGCTCGCGCTCGATGACATCGTCGAGGCTCTCCCCGGAGACCGTCCAGCTGCTGCTCCGCCGGAACGGGTAGCGGACGATCCCGTCGCCGACGCATGCCGTCGAGAGATCCTCGAGGGCGGCTTTGCCGGCCCTGTTGAGATTCTCGTCCAGGATCGGCCGCAGCTCCGGGTTGGATTGCGCCAGGCCGTTGATGGTCCAACCCAGCGCCGCCACCAGGGCAGAGCCGTCGATACCTCGCGCCGTCGCCCGCAGATCGGCCGGCGGCGCGCCGACGTAGGCACCGACGAGGTTGACGTCGGGTGCGTACGTCGGGTGGAGCTCGGCTGCGGACCCGGTCGCGCCGCCACCCTGGCTGTAGCCGTAGAGCGCCACCCGTGACGCGCTCGTCACCGACGTAGCTGGGACCTGGCGCGCCGCCCGTGCGGCGTCCAGGACGGCGTGGCCGCCGTCGACCCTGTCGACGTAGGTGTGAAGGCGGTCGGTGGCACCCAGACCGACGTAGTCGGTCACCATCACCGCCACACCGCGAGCCAGCAGGCGGTAGATTCCGATGTCCTCGTACCCCACCGAGACGGTCCTGCCGTTGAAGAAGATCGGTCGTTCGAGTCCGAGCGAGGCCGAGCACTGGTCGCCCTGGCCCATGGTGCCGGGCGCGACGACGACCAACGGGCGATCGCCCGCGCCGCCCCAGCGGGCGAACGGCTCGATGTAGGCGCCGGTCACCGCGGCCGGGGAGCCGTTGTTGTCGGTCGTCTTGTACATGACCCGGGTCGCCGTTCCTGGCAGCGATCCGATGCCCGGGATGGTGAGACCAATGCCGAGGGGGAGCGGCTCGGTTCGAACGAGGTCGCCGTCGGCCTCCGGGAGGGTCGGCGGCGGGTTGTAGAACTCGGGGATCTCGACTCCGCGAGACACGGCAGTGGTGCCGTTGTCGGCGGCGGCGGCGGCAGGGACTGCCACCGCGCTCAACGCGGCGGGGGAGACCGCGGCGGCGGCCAGGGCGGTGACCAGCATCGCCCTCGATGCGTGCAGAGGCATGGGGGAACTCTCCTCACGTGAGCGGGACTGCTCCGTCCCGAGTTACTGAAGAGTAATGTGACTCCGCTCACGCCGACAAGAGGTTGAGTCAACATTTGTACACCGAAACGCTCAGCGGCTCGGTCACACGCGGAGCACCGGCTGACGAAGGATCGTCCGCAGCTTGGCTGGCTCGACCCGCCGCGGGTCGCCGAGGTAGATCTCGTGGTGCTTCCCGGTCAGCCGCAGCCCATGCTCGGGGATGAAACGATCGTGCATCTCCTCCAGCACCGGGCCCTCGTCGTCGTACGGCCCGATGTGCAACGTCTGCACGCAGGTGCCTTCAGCGAGCGTCTCCAGCCGCACCTTGTCCAGGCTCGCCGGGCGATCCTTCGCGCCGACCCTCGTCACCGCCTCATCGAACATCTGCGCGGTGGCCCGCTCCGGCGTCATGATCATCGCGGTCCAGTCCCACTGCGACTTGTCCCGCGCCCCGGCGAACGCTTCCATGTCCTCGGCCCACCACAGCGCCTCCAGCGGCGGCACCACGTAGTCGCGGCCCTCGCTCTTGCTGGCGAACTTGAGCTTGTACGCCACGGGGTAGAGCGCCGCTAGCGCGTCCGCGTACTCCTGGGCCGTGTTGGGATCACCGTGGCCGTCGACCATCAGGTAGGGGAGTGGGGGCACCTCGAGCACCCGGAACTCGCCGTGGCGCGCCCGATAGCTGTCGAGCGTCTTTTTCAGATCCACCTTCGCCGCCATGAGGACCATGATGTCGCGCCCGCGGCGCCGACAGACGCGAAACTCGGGTGCCGTCGGGGGAGTCTGCGCCTACGCTCCGAACATGGCAACCGTGGAGGACGTCCGCTGGCTCGGCTCGACCCTGGAGCGGTCCTACGAGGTCTTCGTACGCGGCCGGCTGAAGTTCCGGGTCGGGTCCATCGTCTATGTCGCCTTCTCCCTGGACGAGACCGAGATGGGTTTCGGGTCTCCGAAAGAGGAGCGCGCCGCCCTGGTTGCGAGCGCACCCGAGACGTTCCACCTGCCCCGGGAGTCGGAGATGCGGTTCAACTGGGTGGAGTCGTCCCTGGCCGCGCTCGACCCGGTCGAGGCGTGCGAGCTCGTCGTCGACGCCTGGCGACTCTGCGTCCCGAAGAAGGTCGCCGCCGCCTACGACCTACGTCATCCAGGCGGCCCTGGACCAGACCTCCCGGAGCCCAGGGAAGGGCGATGATCCTGGTCGGTCTTCGGCCTACAGTCGACCACATGGAGCAGGCTCGCGTACGGCTCGAGGCGGAGCGTCGGCAGACGCTGGCGCGCCTGGGAGATCTGACCGACGACTTCGACGCGGTCGTGGCAGCCTCGCGCGACACCAATGCCGACGACGAGCACGATCCCGAGGGCGCGACGATCGCCTTCGAGCGGTCCCAGGTCCAAGCGCTCGTACGTCAGGCGCAAGAGCATCTCGCCGAGATCGTGGCGGCCATGGCACGTGTGGACGCCGACACGTACGGGACCTGTGAGGACTGCGGTCGGCCGATCGGCGAGGGCCGGCTCGACGCACGCCCGGTGGCACGCACCTGCATCAGGTGTGCCGGGAGGCCGGGGGAGCGGCGGCGCTAGCGGCGGTGCCGGCCGCGCTGGTCACGCATCTCGACGAGATCGTCGTGGATCCGGCGCGCGCGCCGTCTCTCCACCCTCGCCAGCAGGAATCCCGCTGCGGCCGCGAGCACCATCAGGACGATGAGCACCACGACCGTGGCACCCACCATGTCCAAGACGTTGCTCCCCATAGCGAGAGCAGGTACCCGATCTCAGCAGCACACATACCCTCGATGTCGGTTACTGTCAGCCTCAACCGGTGCTCGAGCACCCCGATCCGGAAGAGGTCTGTGATGGTCGTTGCTGGATTGGTGCTCGCCGCCCTGGCGGCCCTGGTGCACGTCTACATCTTCGTGATGGAGTCATTGACCTGGTCGAGTCCGAAGACGCGCGCGGTGTTCGGTATCGGGGCGGAGGAGGCCGAGGCGACCAAGGAGCTGGCCTTCAACCAGGGTTTCTACAACCTGTTCCTCGCCATCGTCACCGTGGTCGGCATCGTCCTGTACCCGGTGTGCTCCGCAGCGGTCGGCGCCGCCCTGGTCTTCGCCGGAGCCGGCTCGATGGCAGCCGCCGCGGCAGTGTTGTTCGTCTTCTCGCCCGACAAGCGCGGCGCGGCGCTCAAGCAGGGCGTGGTCCCGCTTCTCGCCGTCGTCGCCCTGGCGATCAGCGTGGCTCTGAGCTAGCCAGGAACTCGAGCAGCAGCTGGTTGGTCTCCTCAGGGCGCTCCTGCTGGACCCAGTGGCCGCACCGGGGGAGGACCGCCGACCGCGTGAGCCCAGGAAGGGTCTGGTCGAATCGTTCGATCTGGCGTCGGCCGGTGATCGCAGGGCCGTCGTACTCGCCGGCGATGAAGAGGGACGGCACCGCGATCGGCACGTCGCTGAACGCCGCGAGATCCTCCCAGTCGCGGTCGATGTTGCGGTAGCGCGCCAGCGGACCGAAGAAGTCGGAGCCGGCGAACTCACGGGCGTAGAAGTCGACATCGGCTTCGGTCAGCCACTCAGGCATCTCGGCGGGGTAGACGAACTGGTCCGAGAGCTTGTCGCCGCGCGGCACCAGTCCGAGCGCTCCGCGCGGATCCCCGCCCTTTGCGAGCACGCCGTCGCCCGAGATCGAGTAGTAGATGCCGAGCAGCCAGCGGCGTACGTCGGGCAGGATCTCGGCCTCGACGACACCGGGAGTCTGGAAGTAGGAGATGTAGAAGTCTTCGTCGTCGCCACCCGCCTGGGCCATCGCCTCGGTCGGCCGACGGCGTCCGGCTGGGCTGAACGGCACCGACAGACCGGCAACGGCGGTGAAGACGTCAGGCCTCAGCTGTGCTGTCGTCCATGCGATGGGAGCACCCCAGTCGTGACCGACGATGGTGGCTGTCTTCGCGCCCAGGGCGTGCACCAGGGCGACGTTGTCGCCGACATGGCGCAGCATCCGATAGTCCTCGATGGCCCGCGGTTTCGAGGACTCGCCATACCCGCGCACGTCGATCGCGACCGCCCGATAGCCGGCGTCGGCGAGGGCGGCGATCTGATGGCGCCATGAATACCAGGATTCCGGGAAACCGTGGACCAGGAGCACGAGCCGGCCGTCAGACGGCCCTGACTCCACCCAGTGCAGGTCGATTCCGTTGATGTGTTCGTTGCGATGAGCTACAGCGGTGTCGGCCACGGCGGGAGTCTGGCACGTCGTGGCATTTCCGCGATAGTACCCCCTATCGCAGAAATGTTCGAAAAGACTGTAATATCAGGGGATGTGAGCGTACCTGACGAGACGGTGATGTTCGGTGACGTGGTCGAGGACTTCCTGACCGACCGGGCGACACTCACGCGCCGCGGCCTCAACGACAAGTCGCGCAGCGCCTACCGGCAGGACATCGCCGCCTGGGCCCGGCAGCTGCACGTCGACGACGGCGGCGACCCTGAGGTCGACGCACTGGCGCTGGTCCCGATCTCGGCGCTGACCGACCAGAACGTACGCATCGCCTACAGGACGTTGCGGGAGAGCTCGGCCGCAGCGACCTGCCAGCGCCGGGTCGGCACGCTGCGGCTCTTCACGCACTGGCTGCAGCTCGAGGGACATCTGCTGGTGGATCCCACGCTGCGCATCGAGGCGCCCGAGCGGCCGAGCCGGCTGCCGGCCGGCTGGAGCGTCGATGAGCTGCGCCGTCTGGCGCGGGTCGCCTCGACGCCACGCGAAGGCACCGACCGGCGCCGCTGGCCGGCTCGTGACCGGGCGATCTTCGCAGTGCTGGTCACCACCGGCGTACGCGCCGCCGAGCTGTGCGATCTCACCGTCGGCTCGATCCGGCGCGAACCCGACGGCGAGACGCTGGTGCGTGTCATCGGCAAGGGCGACAAGCAGCGCAACCTGCCGATGCCTCCCGAGGCGGTCGACGCCGTCGATGCCTATCTGGCGGAGATCGAGGCGCGATTCGGCAGTCCCGACCCGGCCGACGGTCTCTTCCTGCTGACCTCTGGAAAACGGCTGCGTCCAGGGGCGCTCAACCATCTGGTCGAGACCTGGATCCGCCTCGCCGGCGTCCCGAAGCAGCCTGGCGAGGCCGCGCACGCCTTTCGGCACAGCGCCGCCAAGGGACTGATCCGTTCCGGCGTACCTGTGCCTGCCGTCCAGGGGCTGCTCGGGCACGAAGACCTCAAGACGACCGGGATCTACGTCAAGGCGACGGCTTCCGACACTCGCGACGCCATGCTGCTCTCACCAGCACGCGAGGTGCTGCGGGAGACGGCGGACGCGTACGAGCCGCCTGAGTGATTACGGCTTGACCGCGCGGGTCTGTCACGACGACTGCGCACACCAACGCGCCCGGCAGAAACGCCCTCACCAAGCCTGTTTTCGCGCTGGTACGCCGACCTCAGCTATTCGCCGATAATGCACATTATGTCAAGTCAACCGCGAAAGCACGGCCCCCTAGCGGCTCGCCCGCTCGTGGATCGAGTCGGCGAACGGACTCCACATGAACCACGTCGGGAGCGCTCGGACCAGTCGTGGCAGGCCGGCGACACTGATCAACCCGTCCGCGATGGACTTGTCCCAATGGCAAAAGCCGTTGAACACGTCGGACAATGCGCCTGTGGTGGTCGTGACGACCAGGTCCGATTCGAACCCCGGATGCTGTGTGCACACCGACGCCTCGCCGCGATCCAGCACGATCCAGATGGTCTCCTGCTTCGGAGCCGTGTGCCGGAACTCGATGACGATCCGGCTAGGCGGGAAGCGTTCGGGCCGGATGCGGCGATGCATCCACCACGTCAGCGTCACCACGTCGACATCGTGTGGCCTGATGTCGTCGAACAACCATTCGATCGCCCATTTTCCCAACGCGTCCACGACCCCTTCCATGTCCTTGCCAGCCGGCGTCAGGTGGTACTCACTCCCCTTGCCGGTAGGCGACGGCCAGGTTTCGACCACGCCCATCCGTTCCAGGTGGCGCAGACGTTGGACCAAGAGCGACCGTGAGATGCCGGGCAGGCCTCGGGCGATGTCGTTGAAGCGTACGTTGCCCAGGACGAGCTCGCGGATGATGAGCGGCGTCCACCGATCCGCGATGACCTCGCTCGCCATCGCGACCGGGCAGTAATGGCCGTAATCGGGCATGTTTCGAATCGTCCCACCTCGGGCCCGCCGCCGGAAGTACGAAATCTGTACCGGCGAGGTGGCATCTCGGGACTGGTTGCCGCGAAGTCGGCGAATCACGCTGGCTTCATGACAACTATCAACGAACTCCATGAACACCTGACCCGGGTCATCACGCCCGGAGATTCCGGCTACGACGCGGCTCGAGCCGTCTGGAACGGAATGATCGACCGTCGTCCGGCCGCTGTCGTGCCGGCCGAGAGCGTCGCCGACGTCGTCGCCGCGGTGAACCTCGCCCGCGACGGTGGCCTCCCGCTGGCCGTGCGCGGGGGCGGACACAGCGCGCCCGGTTTCGGGACGATCGATGACGGCCTGGTCATCGACCTCTCCCCCATGCGTTCCGTCGAGGTCGATTCCGTCGCTCGAACTGCTCGCGTGGGCGGCGGCGCGACACTGGCCGACCTCAACGAAGCGACCCATGCGCACGGCCTCGCCATGCCCGGCGGGATCGTATCGACCACCGGTGTCGGCGGCCTCACGCTCGGCGGCGGCATCGGATACCTCACCCGCGGTTTCGGGCTCTCGATCGACAACCTCCGGTCAGCGGACGTCGTCACCGCAGACGGGAGGCTCCGCCGTGCCAGCGAGTCCGAGAACCCCGACCTGTTCTGGGCTCTGCGCGGAGGCAGCGGGAACTTCGGGGTCGTCACGACCTTCGAGTTCGACTTGCATCCGGTGGACCAGGCAGTCGTCGGACTCTTCTTCTACGAGCTGGAGCACGCCGGCGACCTGCTCCGCCTCTTCCGCACCTGGGTGACCGAAGCCGACGAGCGCTGCGGTGGCTTCCCCGCGTTCCAGGTGGCCCCTCCGCTCCCCTTCCTTCCCGAGGAGCGCCACGGCGACACGTTCTGCGTCGCCATCGTCCACTGGAGCGGGCCGACCGAGGAGGGCGAAGCGGCGATGCAGCCGTTCCGTGACCTCGCGCCGCGCGTCGGCGAGATGGTCGCACCCATGCCGTATCCCTGGCTCAACAGCGCGTTCGACGACCTGTTCCCTCGTGGCGTACGCAGCTACTGGAAGGGCAACTACGTCACCGAGCTGACAGACGAGGCGATCGAGGTGCACCTGACCCACGGTCCGAAGGCTCCGAACCCGAGCTCGACGATGCACCTGTACCCGATCAACGGTGCCGCCTCCCGTGTCGGTGGCACGGATACCGCGTTCTCCTACCGCCACGCGACGTTCTCGACGGTCATCGTCTCCGCCTGGCCGGATGCCTCCGACGACGACGCCAACATCGCTTGGGTCCGCGACTACGCCGCCGCGCTCACCCCGCACTCCGAGGCGGGCGGATACGTGAACTTCATGTCCGACGACGACCAGGGTCGCGTCACCGACACCTATGGGAGCAACTACGCACGACTCAAGGAGGTCAAGCGGACCTACGACCCCGCGAACCTGTTCAGCCACAACCAGAACATCACGCCCTGACGGCTGGCCGTGATCTTCGGCCGGATCAGTTCGCGGCGAGCAGGTCAGCGAGCTCCAGGAGATCAGGGGCGACGTAGGTCGGCTCGGCGACCGCGGAGAAGGGCAACCGCCCCTCTCTGCCGAGGAACGCCGTATCCAATCCGGCCATGGCGGCACCTGTCACATCCCAGTCATGGGCGGCAACCAGCATCGCTTGGTCAGCATGCTCGCGCTCCAGCACCATCCGGTACGGCTCCCCCGCCGGCTTGAGCCGTTGAACCTCGTCGGCCGAGTACACCGCGTCCACGAGATCGATCAGTCCGCTGGACCTCAGCTGCGCCTCGGCGACCTCGAGCACCGAGTTGGTCAGGGTCGCGATCCGGTGCCCGTCCGCGCGAAGCCGCCTCAACCCGGGCGCGACGTCAGGATGTGCGGGCAGCGTCCTGATTCCCTCGGCGAGGCGCTCGATCTGGGCCATGGAGACCTCTCCCCCACGCTCGCCGGCGACGTCGCGCAGCGCGGAGGCAGCGAGCGCCCCGAAGGGCACATATCCACCCGCCGCAGTGATCGTCATGGAGCTGCGGATCATCCGGTCGAACCAGATTCGTCGGGCACTGTCGCCGGGCATGCCGACGACGTCCGAAATGACCGGGTCGAGCGCACTGACGTCGAGCAGGGTCTCGTTCACGTCGAGGACGAGCAGCATGGCGACCTCCTAGGGGTACGATAGTTGCCGTACCTCAAGGTACGACACATCTCGTACGTCGTCCAGGAGTTTGCACTGTGGAGTTCACCGTCCCGGATCTGGCCGAGGTCGACCTGGACCGCGTGCTGAAGTCGCTGGCCGATCCGCATCGCCGCCGGGTCGTGCTCGAGCTGCTGGAAGACACCTCGGGCGCCGAGCGTGCCTGTAGCTCGTTCGATCTGCCGGTCAGCAAGTCGACACGTACGCACCATTGGCGCGCCCTCCGCGAGGCCGGCCTGATCCGCCAGCGCGATGCCGGAAATGGCACGTACGTCCGCCTCCGGCTCGATGAGTTCGACGCGCGTTTTCCGGGCCTGTTGAGCACGATCGCCGGGCTGTGACCAGGCCTGACCTCGGTCACCCACGCATTCCTAGACTGTCCGGGTGAGCAGAGCAGCACCTATTGGCGATGCCCGCGCTTCACTTCTGTCAGGGATGCGGCTGGGGGTGCCGTTCGCGCTCGTGGGCTTCGTGTTGAGCCTCTCCTTCGCCGTGCTCGCCCGCCAGGCCGGATTCAGCGTCGCGCAGGCGATCGTCACCTCGGTCATCGTGTTCGCCGGCTCGGCCCAGTTCGCGATGCTGTCGGTGGTCGCGGGCGGTGGCGGGGTGCCCGCTGCACTCGCTGCGGCGGGCCTGATGAACTCGCGCTTTCTGGCGATGGGAATCGCGCTGGCGCCGTCGCTTCCCGGGGGTCCTGTGAAACGGGCCGCTCAGGGGCAGGCGGTCGTTGACGCCTCTTGGGCGCTTGCCAACCGGGGCGACGGCACTTTCGACAGGTGGTTGCTGTTCGGCACGACCGCGCCGCAGTACCTCACCTGGACGCTCGGCTCAGCCGTCGGCCCCGAGCCCCATGCCGATGATCCCGGCCACCTCGACGAGAGCGATCACCGCCGCAGCCGCAGCCGTCATTCCGACCCGGCGGCGCCCGAGCAGCAAGAATGCGGACACTGCGGCTATCACCGTCGCCGTTCCGAGACCCCACCACAGCTGGCCACCGGCAAGCGGATGTCTGGCAACGACGAGGGCGGCGACCACCAGGGAGAGGTGCGTACGTCGCCAGGCGAGCTCGGTTCGCTCCGGCTGCAGGCCCGGGTCTCCCCCGTTCACACCAGCAGGGCCATCGAGACGAGGGCGACGGAACCGAGCACGCCGAAGACCAGGGGAAGCGGTGCCCGGCGGGTGGGGAGGGCGTCTCGCCGGCGGATCGCCCGCTCGCTGCGTACCCAGCTCCACCAGGACCAGGCCGCACATCCGCCGGCGAGGATCGCGAGGCCGAGCGGGGCGAGCACGGCCAGGGCCGTGCCGCCGCCCACCTTCAGGGCGTCGACGGCGACCGCGACGGCGAGGAACGCCAGCGAGGTGCGGATCCAGGCCAGGAACGTACGCTCGTTCGCCAGCGTGAACCTCACGTCGGGCTCCTCTGTCTCGGCGTAGACCCAGCCGTCCAGCCGCCCCCGTCCCGCCCGGTTCACGACGCTGGCTGCGTGACGGCCTCGACGCCCAGGTCAGCCCGAGGACGACGACCTGTCACGCCGGGGACGAGCGCTGCGGTGACGGTGAACAGGATCGTCGCGGCCCAGACGATCGTCATCCAGCGCTCCCAGCCGCCGGTCGCCTCGACCACACGCGGCGCGAAGAGGACCGTCGCCAGGATGAACATGCGGTTGAGCAGATGGTTGAGGCCGAAGGCTCGGCCCTGGATGTCGGGGTGGACCTCCTCGACGTGCTCGGAGAAGCTCGCCATCCACGGTCCGAAGATCGCGGCGAGGGCCACGCCGATGCCGATGAACAGGACGATCACCACGCTGGAGGATGCCTCGCTCCCCCGGCCCATCAGAGCAAGGAAGGCGCCGACGAAGATCGCTGCGGCGACACCGCCGCCGACCATGAAGTTCTTACGGCGCTGAGTGCGGTCCGAGAGCCGGGCGAAGACCAGGCTCAACGCGAGATTGCTCAGCCAGAAGACCATGGTGATCGCCGAGGCAGCGCGGACCGAGATACTGAACTGCTGGACGAGCATGGTCTGGGCATAGGCGTTCATGGTGGCCAGCAGGACGTAGAGGAACGACATCGCGAGCACGTGGGTCCAGAAGGCGCGGTGCGTGAGGAGGACGCGCAGACCCTTCCGGCCCTGCGGCACCTCGACGGTGTGGGCCTCGTGCTCGGTGAGGCGTACGGCGCGGCGGACCTCGGGAGAGAGGTCGCGCAGCGTGAGCGCGATGATGATGGCGCCGACGAGGGCGGCGCCGGCCATGATGAACAGCTGCGAGCGCCACTGGTTGTCGAAGACGCCGAGGGTCGCCGAGGCGACGGCGGCGGCGAGGAAGTTGGCGCCGACCGAGCCCCAGCTCCAGAACGCGAAGGCCTGAGCGCGGCCCATCCGCGGGGTGAAGTCGCGGATCAGCGGCTGCGTCCCGGCGACTGCGACCCCCTCGACGAAGGCGAGCAGTATCCGGGCGAGGGCGAAGTGGCCCACCGAGTCGGCGGTGGCCATGAACAGGCAGGCGCCCGCGGAGAGGAACATGAACGGGACCAGGATCCGCACCCGGCCGACGCGGTCGGCGAGCTCTCCCCCGAGATAGCCGGCGACAGCACCGAAGATCAGGGACGCGGCCGTGATGAGGCCGTAGGTCTTGAGCGACATCCCGAGGTCGTCGAGGAGCAGCGGCAGCACAGGGGCCAGCTGGCCCTCGAACGCCGAAATGAACAAGGCGAGCACGACAACAGCCAGCAGCACACGACGGCGCGCTCCGACTGGATACTCGGTGAGCAGGGTGCGGTAGGACACGGGAATCCGCCCTTCAGAATGTTAGACAGAACGTCTAGTAACGGTCATCACGTCTGACTGTAAGGCGAGTGACCCGCACCACACAAGACACGGTGTCCAGAACTGTGCTCGGATCAGTGCCCGTCGGAGTCGAAACCTGTCGCCCAGAAGCGTCCATGACGCGAGAGCTCGACGAGTGTCTCCACGACCTGGTCGGTCGCCGGACGCGGTTCGGGGGCATCGAGCCACCACAGCAGCACCGCCATCTGCTCACCGACCCACGCTCGCGCCAGCACCTGGAGATCCACCCGAGGGCGCACCGCATTCGCCTTCACCCGGGCGGAGAAGATCTCGTAGGCGCTGGCACTCCAGGCATCCTCGAAGGCGCGCAGGCCGCGCCCGTCCCCTTCGCCCCGCAGGATCATGCGATACGGATCGGGTTGCTGGGTCGCATGCCGGAAAACCTCGGCCACCGGCTCCCCGGTGAAGCCGGCGTCCTCCGGAGCCAGCACCTCGGCCAGTCGCTCCTTCAGCTCCAGGAGCACCGAGGACACCACGTGGTCATAGAGCGCCTCCTTGTCCTTGAAGTGGGTGTAGAAGGTCGCCCTGCCCACGTCGGCCGCGGCGACGATGTCCTCCACCGTCACGGCCGCATAGCCACGCTCAAGCACCAGGGAGACGAGCGCGTCACGGAGCGCCCCTCGCGTTCGCCGGCTGCGCCGGTCCTCAACCACCGTCATGGGCACTGTTCTAGCACTTTCCCGAACGGCTGGACTGTTTCTGGACACTCTGTCTATTATCTTGAGTGACCGCGCCCACAGCAGCGACCCCGACAACCAGGAGGGCACCCGTGAATCTCGGTAGCTATCTCACTCGTACCGCGACCTTCACCCCCGACGCCACCGCCCTGGTCTCCGGCACCGACCGGTGGACCTACCGACAGCTCGAGGACGACACCAACCGGCTCGCCAGCGCCCTGATCGCCCGTGGCTGCGCACCGGGCACTCCGGTCGCCACCCTGGCCACCAACCGCGGTGAGCTGGTCGTGGCGGAGATGGCGATCTGCAAGGCGGGTGCGCTTCGGGTCCCGATCAGCGCCCGGCTCGCCGCCGCCGAGATCGAGCATGTGCTGCTCGACGCGGCGGTGAGGGTCGTCTTCACCGGTGGGCCACACCTCGATCTGGTCCGCAAGGTCATCGACGCGCACGGCCTGGACTGCCTGGTCGTCGACCTCGACAACGGCGGCGCCTCCACGGAGAGCGGCTCGACGGCGTACGACGTCCTGCTCGCCGAAGGCTCCACCGACCCGGTGGCCGTCGACGTCGACGAGGACGCCCCTGCCGTCCTCAACTTCACCTCCGGCTCGACCGGCACGTTGAAGGCGGCGGTCCAGACCGTCGGCAACCGGCTGGCCAACATGCGCAAGCTCGCCATGAACCCCTACGGCTCGCTCTCCGCCGACGCCGTCTACCTCGCCCCCGGGCCGATCACCCACGCCAGCGGCATGGTCATCCTCGGCTGCTTCTTCCGCGGGGCGGCCGTGGTCGTGCTGCCGGCGTTCGACACCGAGGCGTACCTCGACACGCTCGAGCGTGAGCAGGTCACCCACACCTTCGTCGTGCCCGTCATGCTCAACCTCGTCCTCGCCTCTCCCACCCTGCGCGATCGCGACCTCTCGGCGTTGCGGAGCATCACCGTGGGCGGTGCGCCAGTCAGCCCCGCACGGCTGCGCGAGGCCGTCGAGGCGTTCGGCCCGGTGGTCAACCAGGGCTATGGACAGGGTGAGACGACGAGCGCGATCACGTTCCTCAGCGCCGAGGACGTCGTCCGCGGCATCGAGTCCGATCCGGAGCTGCTGCTCTCCTGCGGCCGTCCGGTCTACGACACCGAGGTGATCGTGGTCGACGACGACCACAACCCGCTGCCCGCCGGCGAGATCGGCGAGATCGTGGCGCGCGGCCCGGACTGCGTACGGGAGTACTTCCACGCCCCCGAGGCGACCGCGGAGACCTTCCGTGACGGCTGGGTGCACACCGGTGACCTGGGCCGGATCCGCGCGGACGGCTTCGTCTTCATCGTGGACCGGAAGAAGGACATGATCATCTCGGGCGGCTACAACGTCTACTGCTCCGAGGTCGAGGCCGCGCTCTACGAGCATCCGGCCGTCAGCGAGGCCTGCGTGGTCGGTGTGCCCAGCGAGAAGTGGGGCGAGACCGTCAAGGCGTACGTCTCCCTCGCCGCCGGCACCACCGCGACCGAGGAGGAGCTGCGCGACTCCTGCCGTACGCGTCTCTCAGCGGTGAAGGTACCGCGGATCGTCGAGTTCGCCGAGGCACTCCCTCACAACCGCAACGGCAAGGTCGACCGGCGGGCGCTGCGCGAGCGCGACTGGGCCGGCACCGAGCGGAGGGTCGGCTGAGATGACCTTCTCCCTCACCCCGTCCTACCCTGACAACCCTCGCCTCGACGAGCTGGTGACCCGGCTGCGGGACTACCTCGACGGCGAGCTCGCCGTCTACGAGCGCGACCTCGGCCTGGGCCCGGAGACACCGCTGGACCGCTCGATGCTGGAGCCGGTGTGGCAGCGCAGCCGAGAGCTCGGCTTCTACGGCATCCACCTGCCCGAGTCGCTAGGCGGGCAGGGCCTGAGCTTCACCGAGCTCGCCGCGCTCAAGGAGGAGATCGGCGCCTCCGGTCGTCAGCTCGCCACCAGCGTGCTCGGCGACATGGGCGGCCCGCTGCGGGTCGGCGCGATCTTCGAGCACGCCACCGAGCACCAGGTCGAGAAGTATCTGATGCCGGTCGTACGTGGCGAGCGCGCCTGCTGCTTCTCGATGACCGAGGACGACGCCGGTTCCGACGTACGCCGCATGCGGACGACCGCGACGCAGACCTCGGGCGGCTTCCGGATCAGCGGACGCAAGGTGTTCAGCACCGGCGGCACCTTCGCCGACTTCGCCATCCTGGTGGCCCGGATGGCCGGTGAGGAGGAGTCGTACGCCGCGTTCTTCGTCGACCTCGACTCCCCCGGCTGCCGGGTGCTCCCCGGCGACCTGCCGCTGTCGGGGCAGAACATCGAGAGCGACGTCGTGCTCGAGGACTGCTTCGTCCCGCAGGAGAACCTGCTCGGCGAGGTCGGCCAGGGGCTGCGTATCGCGCTCGGCCGGGTCACCGCGAACCGGCTCTTGCACTGCCCGACCGCGCTCGGCGCGGCCCGCCGCGCGCTCGCCCTGGCCCTCGACTTCGCCGCACACCGCACCGTCTTCGACGGGCTGCTCCTGGAGAAGCAGGCGATCCAGCACCGGCTCGCCGACATGGCCACCGACTACTACGCGGCCCGGTCGATGACCTACGACGCGCTCGCCGATCTCGATGCCGGCAAGCGCCCGCGCATCGAGTCGTTCATGTGCAAGCTCTTCGTGGCCGAGCGGT
Source organism: Nocardioides sp. NPDC006273 (assembly GCF_040613495.1). NCBI lineage: Bacteria > Bacillati > Actinomycetota > Actinomycetes > Propionibacteriales > Nocardioidaceae > Nocardioides > Nocardioides sp. NPDC006273. The sequence continues at coordinate 37,349 of NZ_JBEXSD010000048.1, forward strand.
CCTTCGAGATCGCGGACGCCGCGCTGCAGATGCACGGCAAGGCCGGCATGATCCGGGGCGCGGAGGTCGAGGTGATCTGGCGACGGCTGCGGATGTTCCGGGTGCTGACCGGCTCCTCGGAGATCCAGCGCAACGGCGTCATCCGTGACCTGGTGAAGTCGCTGGGGGCCTGATGAGCAACGTCCACCAAGAAGAGATCGACGCCCAGCGTGGGTTCGTCGCCGCGCTGAAGCCCGGTGTCGTGACCCGGGCCGACGGCTCCGTCGTGTTCGACGCGGACGCCGACGCCTTCCTCGACTCCCCCGCGCCGGAGACGGCTCACGCCGGGCTGTGGCAGCACAGCCGGCTGACCTCGCTGCAGGGCCTCTTCGAGGTGACCGACGGCATCTACCAGCTCCGCGGGCTCGACCTCGCCAACCTCACGATCGTGGAGGGCGAGCGCGGGATCATCGTCATCGACACGCTCACCACGGCCGAGACCGCGACGGCCGCTCTGGGGCTCTACCGCGAGCACCGCGGGAACCGGCCGGTCACCGGGGTGGTGCTGACCCATCCTCATGCCGATCACTTCGGCGGCATCGCCGCCGTGCTCGCGGCAGCTGATGGTGACGTACCTGTCCTTGCGCCGGAGGGGTTCCTGGAGCACGCGGTCTCTGAGAACGTCTACGTCGGTCCGGCGATGGGCCGGCGGTCGGGATTCATGTACGGCAGCCTTCTCCCGGTCGCGCCCGACGGGCACATCGGCTGCGGCCTTGGCCCGCGACTCGCATCGGGGACCATCGGGCTGGCCGCGCCGACCGACTCGATCACCCGCACTGGGCAGACGCGCGTAGTCGACGGTGTCGAGATGGAGTTCCAGCTGACCCCCGGCAGCGAGGCGCCGGCGGAGATGAACATCCTCTTCCCCGGCCGCAGAGCGCTGTGTCTGGCTGAGAACGCCGTCCACACGCTCCACAACATCGTCACCCTGCGCGGGGCGGAGGTGCGCGATGCTCGGCTGTGGGCGCGCTATCTCACCGACGCGATCGACCTGTTCGCCTCCCGCACCGACGTCGCGTTCGCCACCCACCACTGGCCGACGTGGGGTGCCGAGCGGATCGAGACGTTCCTCGCCGGGCAGCGAGACGTCTACGCCTACCTGCACGACCAGACCGTACGCCTCATCAACCGCGGCCTGACACCCAAGGAGATCGCCGAGGAGCTGGTCCTGCCGCCGGCACTGGATACTCAGCCCTCGACGCGCGGCTACTACGGCTCGCTGAGCCACAACGTGAAGGGGATCTACCAGCGTTACCTGGGCTGGTACGACGCCAACCCGGCACACCTGTGGGAGCTGCCACCGGCCGAGGAGGGCGAGCACTGGGTGCGGCTCCTCGGTGGCTCGGCGGCTGCGCTGGAGCATGCCGAGGCGCTGCTCGCCAACGGGAGCACCGGGGAGCTGAGGTTCGCCGCGACGCTGCTCGACCACGTGGTGTTCGCCAAGCCTGACGAGAGCGAGGCGCGAGAGCTGCTGGCCGAGGTCTACACCCGGCTCGGGCACGGCGCGGAGAACGCCACCTGGCGCAACATCTACCTGACCGGTGCCCGGGAGCTCCTCGACGGTCCGAAGGCGCAGCCGCGCGGTGGCGGCCGAGGTCTGCTCGCCGCGCTCTCGGTCTCGCAGCTCCTGGACTCGCTGTCGATCCGGGTCGACGGTCCGCGCGCGTGGGATCTCGATCTCCGGATCGACTGGCACCTGCTCGACCACGACCGCACCCCTGAGGGTGGCTGGTGGCACGCCCGGCTGCACAACGGCGTACTCGTCCACCGGCGCGACGGCGCCGCGGACCCAGCCGCCGGCCTCACCCTGACGCTCACCCGACCTCAGCTCGCCGGTCTGCTCGGCGCTCGGAGTCTCGACGGGATCGAACATTCGGGAGACCTCGGTCTGCTGCAGCGGCTTCTGGGGGTGCTCGAGGCGCCCGACCATGCCTTTCCGATCGTCACCGGATAACCGCCGGACGGCCACCGACACCCGTGGCACCATGTGCCCCGTGACCGACGACACCCCCGCAACAGGGCTGACCGAGCTGCACGCCCGCCGCTTCCTGACCACGGATGCGGCGCGACCCGACAAGGTCGCCCGTTGGCACGCCAAGGGGCGGCGTACGGCCCGGGAGAACATCGCCGACCTGGTCGATCCGGGCTCGTTCGTCGAGTACGGGAGATTCATCACCGCGGCCCAGGAACAGCGCCGTGACCTGGCCGATCTCGTGGTCGAGACCCCTGCCGACGGCATCGTCGGCGGCACCGCGACCGTCGCCGGGATGCCGTGCGGGGTGCTGTCCTACGACTACCTGGTGATGGCCGGTACGCAGGGCATGCGCGGGCACCGCAAGTCGGACCGGCTGATCGAGGTCATCGGCCGAATGCGGCTGCCGGCAGTCTTCTTCACCGAGGGCGGCGGCGGTCGTCCCGGCGATACGGACATCCCGCTGGTCTCCGCGCTCGACGTCGGCTCGTTCGCGCTGTGGGGCGAGCTCGAGGGTGTCGTGCCGCGTATCGCGGTCGTCTCCGGGCGCTGCTTCGCCGGCAACGCGGTGCTCGCCGGCTCTGCCGACCTCCGCATCGCCACGCCGGACGCCAACCTCGGCATGGCCGGCCCGGCGATGATCGCCGGCGGCGGGCTGGGGAGCTTTGCGCCGGAGGAGATCGGCCCCGTCAAGGACCAGAGCGCCAACGGCGTCATCGACCTGCTCGCCGAGGACGAGGCGGCGGCCGTCCAGGCGGTACACGCCATCCTGTCCTACCTCGGGCCGGCCGCCGAGGGCGGCGAGGCCGATGACCAGGCCGACCTGCGTACGCTCCTCCCCCACAACGACCGCGAAGCCTTCGACGTACGCCCTGTCGTCGAGGTCCTCGCCGACATCGACTCGGTCACCTGGCTTCGCGAGGCGTACGCACCGGAGCTGGTCACCGCGCTGGCACGCATCGACGGGATCCCCGTGGGCGTGGTCGCCAACCAGTCCACGCACCTGGCCGGCGCGATCACCAGTGAGGCGTCAACCAAGGCCGCCGACTTCCTCGCGCTCTGCGAGCGCTGGGGCCTACCCGTGGTCTCTCTGGTCGACACCCCGGGCTTCATGGTCGGCCCCGAGGCCGAACGCGGTGGCCTGGTCCGGCACGCGTCCCGGATGGTCGTCGCCGGCGCTCAGCTGTCGACGCCGCTCGTCGGGGTGATCCTACGGCGCGGCTACGGCCTCGGCGCGCAGGCGATGCTCGGCGGAAGCACCCACCGTCCGCTGCTCACCGTCGCCTGGCCCGACGCGCATCTGGGGCCGATGGGCCTGGAGGGCGCCGTACGCCTCTCCATGGCCGCCGAGCTCGCTGCGATGCCCGAGACGGAGCGAGAGGAGCGAGTGGCCGTATTGACCGAGGACTACCGCAAGCAGGCCAGTGCCCTCAATGCGGCGCGGATGTTCGAGATCGACGACGTCGTCGACCCGGCCGAGACCCGCGCGATCATCGCGGCGACGCTGCGCCGGGCAGGATAGACCGACACTCAGATGGCCTGCAGGCGTGGCACCAGGTCGACCAGCGAGGTGGTCCACGGCACCGGGTCGACGTACGGAGTCGGCATCAGCCCGACGAGTGTGATGCCCAGGGCTGCGTACTCCTCCATCGACCTCAAGAAGGCGTCCGGGTCCTGGACCGAGGGGCCTTGGAAGAGCATGGTCTTCTCGATCGCGTCGTAGTCGGTGCCGAGGTCGTCGCAGTGGCCGCGCAGCACCTCGAGCTTGTGCCTGACGGTCTCGACCGCCTCGGGGCTGGGGCCGCCGAAGAGGTTGGTGCCCTGCCCGTGCTTGGCGACCAGGCGGAGCGTCTTCTTCTCACCTCCCCCGCCGATCAGGATCGGGACCGTGCCGTTGACGGGCTGCGGGAGCGAGATGGTCTCGGTGAGCTGGTAGTGCTTGCCGTCGTAGGCGCCATCGTTCTCCGACCACATCTGGCGACAGATCTCCAGCGTCTCCTCGAGACGCTCGAACCGCTCGGCGGTCGGCGGGTAGGGCACGCCGAGACCCTGGTGCTCCCGCTCGTACCAAGCCGCGCCCATGCCCAGGAGCGCACGGCCTCCGGAGAGCCGGTCGAGCGTGGTGACGGTCTTGGCGAGCAGCCCGGGGTGGCGGTAGGTCACTCCGGTGACGAGGAGGCTGAGGCGTACGTTGTCGGTGATCCCGGCGAGGTAGCCGAGCGTGGTGTAGCCCTCGAGCATCGGCTCGAAGGGGCCGCCGGCCTGCTCCATCTGGAACCAGTGGTCCATGACGGTGAACAGGTCGACACCGCCCTCGTCCGCGATACGGGCCGTCTCGGTCAGCTTGTCGGCGAGCGTGGTCTCCCACTCTGGGTGGGTGAAGGTGAAGTAGTGGAGTCCAAGATCCATACCTCAGACGCTATGTCTTCGAGCGCGCTCGAAGACAAGCCCTATCGGCTCACCTGCCAGCGAGCAGCCCACTCCTTCCCGGCGAGACGGCGAGCGGGAAGGAATCCGTGCCGGGGAACCTTCTGTCCCTACAGACCACATCGAGGAGGCGCTTCCACATGACGTTCGATCCGCACGAGCTGCTCGCCACGACCCGCCACGGGATCCTGGCCACGATCAAGGCCGACGGGCTGCCGCAGCTCTCACCGGTGTGGCAGTACTACGACCGCGAGCGCAGCGAGATCCTGATCTCGACCCGCGAAGGCTTGGTGAAGACCAAGAACCTGCGACGCGACCCACGGGCGGCGATCGAGGTCGACGGTCCCGGCGGGCGGTCCTGGGCGACTGCCGAGGGCAATGTCACCCTCACCGGACCCGGCGCCTCTCTCGACAGCCCCGAGGTCGACGCGCTCGTCGACTACTACCGCCGAGGCGCCGGCGAGCACCCCGACTGGGACGAGTATCGCGAGGTGATGGTCAGCGATCGACGGGTGCTCATCACCATCGAAGTCTCGAAGGTCTACGGCGCCGACCTGGGCTGATCCGCCGCGCCGGACACGCCTCGGGCTTGAACGAGGCCAGATCGTGAGGAATGGTGGGGAGGGTACTCCGAACCCAACCACGGAAGATCTCGACATGCTTCAGCTGACCGAGAACGCCACCACCATCGTTCGCTCGATCTCCGAGCAGGCCCAGGGCGCCGGCCTCCGGCTCGCCGCCAACGCAGAACCGGACGGTGCTTTGAGCGCCGCCCTGGTCCCCGAGCCCGAGGGTGCCGACCAGGTCATCGAGCAGGAGGGTGCGCGGGTCTTCCTCGACCAGGGCGCCGCCGCCGAGCTCGACGACAAGGTCCTCGACGCCGGGATGGATGACTCCGGCAACGTACAGTTCGGGATCTCTCAGCAGGGCTGATCCCGACCCGCACACGCCGGGGCGCGCCGCATCCGTGGTGCGCCCCGGCGTGCGTCATTCTGCCGCGAACCGACGCGACGCGCGCGTAGGGTCGACTGACATGAGCACCGCTGGCGTACCTGCCTGGTTCCATCTCTTCCTCGATGTCCCGCGTCCGAGGTGGGAGGAGGCAGTCGAGTTCTGGTCCGCCGCGACGGGCTGGGCGGTCTCGCCGCCTCGCGGTGAGGACAAACAGTTCGTCACCCTCGTACCGCAGACGGGCGACGCCTGGCTGAAGATGCAGGCCATCGAAGAGGACGAGCCGCGGATCCACATCGATCTCGACGCCGTCGACCGCGACGCGGCGCTGGAGCGGTCGGTGTCGCTCGGGGCGAGCTCGGCGTGGACCTACGACGGCGTTCCGGTGATGCGCTCCCCCGGCGGCCTGCTCTTCTGCCACACGCTCGGCGAAGGCACCACGCCGAGCTGCGCGCGGGCGGAGCCATCGCGAGTGCTCGATCAGATCTGCATCGACATTCCTCGCTCCCGTTGGGAGCAGGAGGTGGACTTCTGGACGGAGATCACCGGACGGACTCCCGAGCAGACGAAATCCCCGGAGTTCGTACGCCTCGCCGACCCCGACCCGCACGGCGGGCTGCGGATCCTCCTGCAACAGCTCGACGACGAGGCCGGCGAGGTCCGAGCACATCCGGATCTCGCGGTGGCCGACCGTGCCACGGAGACGTGTCGCCACGAGGCGCTCGGCGCCGAGACCGTCGGCGTCTCCGAGTGGTGGACGGTGCTGCGTGCTCCGTACGGACAGCTCTACTGCCTCACCGATCGTGATCCGCTGACCGGCCGGGTGTCCTAGCGCCCGTCGACTTCACCGGCCCTTGGGCTGAAAACCTCCCGTACGCCGCCGAGATCTACGTGAAATAGGGTTCATGTGCCTCGGACATGACCGCACCAAGGGACCCGCCGAGCGATGACCCGGCCACTGACCAGGCGTACCGCGCTGGGGGCGGCAGGAGCTGGGCTCCCGATGGCCTCGATGTCGTCGTCGTTCACGGGTTCGAGTGGTCCCTGGCTGCAACCGTGAGTCTCGTTCCTGAGAAGGCGGCTCGGAGCCTGAAGATGCGCTGAGGGTGGGCGTCTTGGCCGTGGTTGTGAGCCGTGGCTGTGGCACCCTGGCCAGGTGAACGAGGTTTGGTACGTCGTCGGGCTGGTCGCGGTCTCCGTGGCAGTGCTCGTGCTCGGGGTGTGGTTCGTGCGGCGGGAGATCCGGGACGAGATCTCCCCGGTGCCGCTGCTGTGGACCGGATACGCGGTCATGGCGGCGTTCGTCGTCCTCGGTGTGCTCCGCACCTCCTGGGTGGTGCTGTCATGAGGACCCGTGCGGCCATTCTCAATGAGTCCAGCCTGGGCTGGATCGGTCTCGCCGGCCGCCTCTACCTCGGCTTCGTGTTCCTCGCCGCCGGTCTCGCCAAGCTGCCTGAGCCGGCGATGACCGAGCAGGCGGTCCGCGGCTACCAGCTGCTGCCGTGGCAGCTCGCGCCTGCGTACGCCATCGCGATGCCGATCGCCGAGGTCGTGCTCGGGGTGATGTTGATCCTCGGGCTGTTCACTCGGACGGCAGCCGTGGCGACCGCCCTCGGACTGTGCTCGTTCATCGTCGGGATCACCGCTGCGTGGGCGCGCGGGCTCAACATCGACTGTGGGTGCTTCGGCGGTGGCGGCGCCTCGGCCGACCCCACCTATCTCGCCGACACCCTGCGCGACCTGGGCTGGCTCGCGATCGCGGTCTACCTGATCGTCGTGCGCCGCACCAAGCTCGCCCTCGACAACCTGCTGTTCCGGCGGGGCGCTCCGTCGGCCGACGACTACAGCGAGAGCTCGAAGAAGACCGAGTTGGGGTCGAGCACGTAGCTGCCGAAAGGCGGGCGCTCGGTGAAGCCGTTGCCCGCGTAGAGGCGCCGGGCCGGCTGGTAGAAGGGTTCGGTCCCGGTCTCCAGGAGCACCCGGCGCCCGCCCCGTGACCTGGCCTCTTCGACGAGGTGGCGGAGCATCGCGGTCGCGACGCCGCGGCCGCGGGCTGCTGCCGTGGTGCGCATCGACTTGAGCTCGTAGTCGTCGTCGCCGAGGGACTTCAGCGCTCCACAACCCACCAGCTCGGTGTCTTCCCAGGCCGACCAGAACGCGATCTCGGGCACCTTGAGTGCCTCGAGGTCGAGCGCGTGCACCGATTCGGCGGGCGTCACCGCGTACATGTCCTCGAGGTGGTCTTCGAGGATCCGGATCACCTCGGGGCGGGTCAGGTCGTCGAGCTCGAATCGCAGGGAAAGCAGTGGCACAGCTGGAGGCTAGCCGAGCCCTCCCCTGTCTCGGCGTTCTGGGTCAGGCCGAGGTTGGTGCAGTATCGCGTCCTGCGAAGAGGATGTGCGATAGTGCGTTGCGCCGATGCTGGAGACGAGTGTGGGCGGCCTCGCCACGCGGGGTCGGTCGCGGGTGGATTCGGACGGCTCCCCTAGCATCTGGGCATGCTGACTCGTACGCTCTCGGCCACTGCCGCCGCTGCCCTGCTCCTGACGCTCTCCGCCTGCGGCTCGGACTCCTCCGGCGACTCCGGCTCCGGAGAGGCGAAGGAGAGCAAGGGCCCGAAGTCGAGCGAGTCCAGCGACTGGAAGTCGATCGTGAAGCCCGGCTCGACCAACTGCACCTACTCCGAGGACCCGATGGGCGCCTCGAAGGAGGTGGACGCGCCGGAGAAGACCGCGCAATACACCGGCAAGGTCGCCGCGACCATCAACACCTCCGTCGGCCCGCTGGCGATCTCCCTCGACGCCGACAAGGCGCCCTGCACCGTCAACTCGTTCCTGTCGCTGGCATCGCAGGACTACTACGACGGCACCAGCTGCCACCGCCTCGGCAACAACCCCGGCTTCGAGCTGCTGCAGTGCGGCGACCCGACCGGCGAAGGCACCGGCGGCCCGGGCTACACCATCCCCGACGAGTTCGAGGAGAGCGACACCTTCCCCGCCGGCACCCTCGCGATGGCCAACACCGGCCAGCCCAACTCCGGCGGCAGCCAGTTCTTCATGGTCTTCGGCGACACCCAGCTCCCGCCCGCCTACACCGTCTTCGGCACCCTCGACGAGGCCGCCATCAAGACCCTCCAGGAGGTCGGCGCGGCCGGCGTGGCCGAGGCCGGCGGCGACGGCACCGGCGCCCCCAAGAAGGCTGTCGAGTTCGAGAACATCACCGTCGGCTGACCCTCTCTCGCCGAGTCCGCACTTATGGCGGGCCGAATCAGTAGTTGTGGGCGACGAAACTCTAGTTTCGTCGGACAGCGGCCGGCCGGTCTGGTGCTCGGTCGCGCCCTCATGGCCTCGCTCATCGTCGGGTAGGTGAACCCGGTTCTTCTCCCACTGGTAGAG
>NZ_JBEXSD010000049.1:0-45709 GCF_040613495.1 Nocardioides sp. NPDC006273
GTCCTTGCCGTACTCGGCGACGGTCGCCAGCAGGAACGCCATCCCCGGCGTCGACGTCGCCGCACCTGGGGCGACGAAGAGATCCTTGTACGCAGTCACCCAGTGGCTGCGAACTTCGACCTATTTACGTGCGTCCACGATCCAGTCGTAGCCGAGCCCGAGCAAGATCCGATCGGACGTCATGAACTCGAGGCCCTCCGCTGCGGCCTGAGCAACCAGGATGCGGTCGAACGGGTCGTGCTTGCTCAACGCCTCGAACTTGGCCACGCGTGCCGCGTGCCGTTCCGTGAACGGAAGCGGGGTGATTCCCTGATCGCCGAAGAGCCGGACGAGATCGTCGGGGGCATCCAGCTTGCCGAGCATCCTCTTCATCGTGATCTCGAAGTGGGAGATCGATGATGCATAGACCGGACCGCCTTCGATGAGGTCCCACGCCACGGACCCCAACGTGTCCGGGAAGGCTGTCATCCGAATCAGGACGTTGGTGTCGAGCAGCATCAGTCGCGGTTCGCCTGGATCTCGAGCTCCGGGTCGAACATGCCCCTGATCTCCTCGTCCATCGCTTCCCACTCGTCGTCGCTCGGCAGCGAGAACATACCGCGGAGGCCACCGAGCCGGACCTTGGACTGCGGAAGGGCCGTGATCTGGACGACTGGCTTGCCTGCCCGCGCGATGATCACCGTCTCGCCGTGCTCAACCTGATCGACCAAGCGAGACAGATGCGTCTTCGCCTCGTGAATGTTGACCTGCGTCGTCATGAGACCAGTCTAGGTTAGTCCGACTTAGTCCGCCAGGGTGGAAATCGTTGGATCAAGCCGGTGCGTGACTGCGAGGATTCGGCGCATGATCGCACTGCTCGGCGATGACCGCGGACACCCTAGCCACCAGGAGCTCAACGCCCTTCGGCCGCAGCTGGCCGAGCTCGGGGCCGAGACGGAGTGGGTGCCGACCGACTCCGGGTTCGATATCGCCGCCTATGACGGGGTGTGGCTCGTTCCTGGGTCGCCCTATGCCGATGACGCCGCGGTGATCGCGGCCCTCGAGGTCGTCCGGGAGCGGGGGATTCCGTTTCTCGGGGTGTGCGGTGGGATGCAGTACGCCGTGCTGGAGTGGACCCGCAACGTCGTCGGATCGACGGCGACCCACGCCGAGTCAGACGGGGAGGGCGACGACAACGCGGTCGCCGCGCTGGCCTGCTCGCTCTACGGCGAGAAGCGGCTGGTGACTCCGGTCCCCGGCACGCGCTTCGCGGACTGGCAGCCCGAGCCGTTCGTCGGCATGCACTTCTGCAACTACGCGCCGACGGCCGAAGCCGTGGTCGCCCTGGAGAAGGCCGGTGTCGTGGTCGGCGCCACCGCGAACGACGCCGGCGCAGAGGTGCTGGAGTTCCCGGACCACTCGTTCTACGTGACCAGCATGTTCCAGCCCCACATCGGCGCCCTCGCCGGCGCGCCGGTCCATCCGCTCGTGCGCGCGTTCGTGAGCGCGGTCGGGGCGCGAGGATGAGCGTCACGCTCCAGTTCCACCCCGACTGGTCGCACGCAGGTGGGCTGGTGATCGAGTCGATGGCGCGCGACGGGGTCTATCGGTCGCAATTCGAGACCGGGACGTCGAACGGCGGGCTGACGGCGCATCCGGGCGGAGACCGGTGGCGCTGGGAGAGTCGGCTGTTCGGTGGGCGCTACGACAACGCGCCGGCCGCCGAGCGGCCGGTCTACGGTGCCTGGAATCGTCGCGATGACCCGTACGGTGGTGCGATCCGGTTCGGGTCGGCCCATCTGCGGCTGCGGGGCGACGTGGCGGAGCGGTGCATGTTCTGCTTTCCCGACTCGGTCTTCGAGCCGACCGATCACGGCGGCCCGGAGATGCTGCCGCACCTGTCGGCGATGGCCGATGCCTCGGGGTTCGACGATCTCGACGAGTGCGTCGAGGCGCACGTGCATGGTGGCGTCGTGATCGCGCTGGACGTGGAGGCGGTCGTCCTCGACCCATGTTTCCGCGGGACGAAGGTCGAGAGCGCGGCCGCCGAGCTGAACTGCGCTGTGGAGTGGCATCCTGGGTTCCGGGTCGCCACCGATGGTCTCGATCCGGGCTACCGCGGACAGGAGTACGTCGACCTGGCTCGGTCACTCGGTGACGTACTCACCCCTGATCTTCTCGGGGAGGCTGCGCGATCGGGTGACCATGACCCGCAGTCGGTGAAACGAGTCTGGCACTACCTGGCAAGGTTCGGCCGAGTCGACTGAGCAGTCCGGGACATTATTCGCCGCCGCCTCCGTCGCCTCCTCCGCCGATGTCGCCGCCACCGCCGCCCCCACCGCCGCCGCCCCAGCCGGAACGAGAAGCCCGGAAGATGCCGCGCACGGTGGCCGCGACCCAATCACCTCTGGAGACGCGATCGGCACGCTGCATCACGTACGCCGGGGGTACGCCGGGAGAGACGAAGAGTCGGTGGGCCTGGTCGACGGCCGCGAGAAGGCCGATCAAGGTCGCTGTACGCCGAGTTGGATGGGCGCGGGTGTCGAACAGGGCGGCGGCGAGGTGGCCGCGAACGTCCTGCTTGTAGCTGATCTCATCCGCCGGCCAGGTCGTGGTGGTGATGAGGAATCGCTTCTGCTGCTCTCGGCGAAGCATGCCGCGATGGACGAGGCGTTCGATGAGGTGGTCGAACATCTGGGTGCCGCAGTTCGTGATCAGCGGCGCCGGCCGTGGTCTGCCGCCGGCGAAGGTGAGGCAGCGCTGGAGGCACGGATCGTGAGGCAAGCCGACCCCGGTCGGGTGCACTTCCAGCAGGTCTGTCCCAGGGTTCCGCTGCAGGTGGACCGCCCCGGAGAGCGCGAGCTCGGACACCAGTGCGCCACCGACCAGAAGGTCGAGCGTCGACGCTCTGAGCCCGCTGGCGGGGCGGCCGCTGATGTCCTCCATGACCAGCAGCACCAGGTCTTCTGCGATCAACATGTCACTGCCGTTCCTGGTCACTCCGGCTGGTCCACGGCGGCGGCGTAGCGGGTCGCGAGGACGCGGAGGTGGTCGCGGAGCTCCGGGGGTGACTCGACGGTGAAGTCGAGGCCGAGCATGCCGATCCAGACGGCGACGACCTCGAGGCTGTCGCCGCCGGTGACCAGGACGCTGCGGTCGGGGGCGATCGGCTCGACGGTGCCGACAGCGGGGTTGATCCGGGAGATGACCTCCTCGGCGGAGGCGGCGATGATCAGGCGGGCGTGGACGGCCCAGCCGGTGCGGGCGACCTCGCGGACGACGAACTCGGTGAGGTCGCTCTGCCCATTGGAAGCGGGCGGGTCGGCCGGACGGAACGCGCGGCCGCCGGGCACCTTCAGGCGCAGCCAGTCGACACGCAGCGGCAGCCAGGCGTCGGCGCGGGGGTCGCGGGCGACGAGATACCAGCGGCGCTGCCAGGCGATCAGCCGGTAGGGCTCGACCTCGATCGGCTCGCCGCGGTAGTCGGCGCGTACGCCGCTGTGGTCTCGGATCGCGGTCGCAAGCGCCTGCAGGGTGCCGGCGTCGACGTCAGGGTCGGGGACGTTGCTGTCGGTGTTGACCGGGCCGGCCTCCATGGCGTCGACCACCGCGGCCAGCTTGCGGCGTAGATGGTCGGGCAGCACCTGCTCGAGCTTGGCCAGCGCGCGGGCACTGGTCTCCGCGACACCGGTGATGCCCGTCGCGGCGCGCAGCCCGACGGCGACCGCGAGCGCCTCCTCGTCGTCCAGCAGCAGCGGCGGGAGCTTGCCGCCGGCGCCGAGCCGGTAGCGCCCACCGGGTCCGCGCACCGACTCCACCGGGTAGCCGAGGTCGCGGAGCTTGGTCATGTCGTTGCGCACGGTCCGCTCAGAGACGTCGAGCCGGGTGGCCAGGTCGGCGCCGGTCCAGCCGGATGAGGACTGCAGCAGACCGAGGAGCGCGAGCAGTCGCGCAGAGGTTTCCAGCACGGGCTCAGAGTGCGGCAAAAAAGATTCACGGGCCAGTGGAATTCCGGAATCAGGCTTGCCGGAACCCTTCATAACGTGGGTCTCACAAGGTCGGAAACCACCAAGGAGAAGTCATGAACACGCAGGTCAGCACCGGAATCAGCGCCAAGTCCAACGACGAGATCAGCACCGTCACCGTCGAGTTCCCGCAGGCGGACCTCGACGACCTCCGCGCCCGCCTGGAGCGCACCCGGTTCGCGCCCAGCGTGCCCGGCGACTCCTGGGACTACGGCACCCCGACGGCCTACCTCGCCGACATGGTCGAGCGCTGGCTGGGCTCGGACGGGCGGGGCTTCGACTGGCGGGCGGTCGAGGCGCGCATCAACGCCGTGCCCAACCACCTGACCGAGATCGACGGCCAGGTCATCCACTTCGTCCACGTACCCTCCTCCAACCCGGACGCCAAGGCGCTCCTGCTCGCCCACACCTACCCCGGCTCGTTCCTGGAGTTCCTGCCGATGGTCGACTCCTTGACGGACGAGTTCCACCTGGTGATCCCGGAGATGCCGGGCTTCGGCCTCTCGACGCCGGTGGTCGACACCGGCTGGACGATGAAGCGGGTGGCCGCGGCGTACGACGTGCTCATGCGGCGGCTGGGCTACAACTCCTACGGCGTGCACGGCAGCGACGGCGGCGCGATGGTCGGTCGCGAGCTGGCCCTGCTGAACCCGGAGGGCTTTCTCGGCGCGCACGTCCTGCAGCTATTCTCCTTCCCGTCGGGCGACCCGAGCGAGTTCGAGGGCTTCGGGCCGAAGGAGTACGCGGCGCTGGAGCACATGCAGTGGTTCCAGTCGGTCGGTGGCTACAACGCCATGAACGGCTCTCGTCCGCAGACGATCGGTGCGGCGCTGGCCGACTCACCCGTCGGGACGCTGGCCTACAGCGAGCTCTTCGAGTCGTTCGGAAACGGCACCTCGCTGGTCACCCCTGAGCAGGTCATCGAGCAGGCGACCTACTACTGGCTCACCAACACCTACGCCTCGGCCGCGCGCTACCACTACGAGGAGGCGCACGCCGAGCGTGAGCCGGAGATCACCCAGGGCCGGATCGGGGTCGCCGTCTTCAAGGACGACTTCCAGACGATCAGGTCACTGGCCGAGCGGGACAACGCCAACATCCAGCACTGGTCGGAGTTTCCCGAGGGCGGTCACTTCGCCGCCCTGGAGCGTCCCGACGTCGTCGCCGCCGACCTCAAGGCCTTCTTCGCCTGACGGCTCGTGCGTGCGGGGGTCGCAGTCACCAGGTGACTGCGACCCCCGCTTCGTCATGTGCCGGCGGGCTGTCCTCAGGAGGATGTCGTGGCCGCAGTGCCGGCGACCATCGTCGCGGTCATGACCGCGACCACCTCGTCGATCGCGTCCTTGACGCCCTTGGCGGCCCAGTCGCCGCGGGCGATCTCCTTCGCCCGCCTCTTGACCGCTCCCGCGCCCACCGGCCTCGTGTCGATGACCTTGTGGGCGAAGTCGATGGAGGAGAGGAGCGCGATGAGTGGTCCGGTCCGCGGGTCCGGTGTGGCACCCTGGACGAGGACGGCGTACAGCTGACCGCGCACGGCGTTCTCGTGGGTCGAGTCCGCGGCCGGCCAGGTGGTGCGTGGGAAGAGGCCGAGGATCTTCTCGTCGCGACGCTTGAGGATGTTGCGGTCGCACAGTCGTGCGGCAAGTGCCTCGTGCAGGCCCTTGCCGAGGTTGTTGACCGCGTTCTTGCCCGAGAGCGGTTTGGCCGCCAACGAGTCGTACGCAGCGGCCAGGATCGGCTCGTCGGGCCTTCGTCCCGGCACGGCCAAGGCCTTGGCCGGGGTGAACCCTGACTTCGGCAGCACCTGGACCGAGCCCGCCATCGCGAGCTCGGTCAGGATCGCTCCGCCCAGCGCCTGCTGGACCCAGGACGAGGCAAGGGTGCCCTTCTCGTCGTCGAGCACGAGAAGCAACAGATCTTCGGCAATGAGCATGCCCCAGACGTTACGGCGATGCGGCCCCGCGCACCTCCTACGAAAGGAGGAACTTGCCTAGGACCTTCGTCTGGTCCGCTGTCAGGAAGCGGCGGATTCCGGGCCGCCGACGTCGAACATCCAGGTCACGCCAAACTTGTCCTCGAACTGGCCGAAGTAGTCGCCCCACGGAGCCTGCTCGAACGGCATCGCGGGCGCGCCGCCCTCGGAGAGCTTGGCGAAGTAGTCGGCGAAGCGCGGCTGGTCGTCGGGGTCGGCGCTGGTCATCGCGACGGTCACTCCCGACGTCGGGGCGACGTGGTCCATCCCTGGAGGTGTGTCCGCGGCCATCAGGACGAGACCGTCGTCGAGGGTGAGCGACCCGTGCATGATCAGGTCCTTCGCCTCCGGAGGCACCGGACCCATCGCGTCACCCATCGACCCGAGAGTCATCGTCTCGACGGTGCCGCCGAGCACCGACCGGTAGAACTCGAGAGCCTCGGCGGCCTCGGACTTGAAGCTGATGTACGGGTTGAGCGTTGCCATTCGGATCGTCTCCTTTGATCGATTTCCGACCCCGTTCGCTCACAGTAGGCTCGTCGGAGAGTGCTGAGAAGGGGAACTTGCGTCGGTTTGCCCAGATGTGCGTATTCACTTCGGCGGGCTGTCACGGGTGGGCGACCTCGACGCCCAGCCAGGCGGCCAAGGCCTCGAGCTCGGCCCGCACCGCGTCCCCCATCTCGGCGGTCCAGCCGAAGTCCTCGTGGACGGCGAAGACGTTCAGCCGTTCCTTCTTGCGGTCCACCTTCGCGTCGAGCTTCCCGATCAGCCGCTCGCCGTACAGGATCGGGAGGGCGAAGTAGCCCCAGCGTCGCTTGGCGGCCGGCTTGTACATCTCCAGGACGTACTCGAACCCGAACAGGTCCAGCGCCCGATCGCGGTCGTAGACCAGGCGGTCGAAGGGGGAGAGCAGGGCCGTACGCGGCGCGAACCCGTCCTCGAGGGCGGCCAGCGCCTCCGGGTCGACCCGCCACTCGCCGTCGACGTCGGCCACGGTGCACGGGACGCCGGCCTCCCCGCCGCCGAGCATCTCGCCGCCGGACGACTCCTTCCGCCCCGGACGGGCGATCCCGAGCGAGGCCAGCCGGCGCACCGTCTCGATCCTCAGTGCCTCCTCGGGTGAGGGGAGGCGCAGGTCGGCGGGGTAGACCCGCTCGGCCAGGTCCCAGGTGCGCAGCTTGCCGCGTCGGCCCGCGACGGCTACCTCGCCCATCCGGTTGAGCAGCTCGATCATCCGCAGGGCGTTCTTGTCGTTGGTCCAGCCGGACGAGGCCCAGGGCACCTCGGCGGTGTCCTCGATCTCGCCGGCCACGAGCGGACCGTCGGCTCGCAGGCGATCCAGGATCTGCGTACGGAAGCGCTTGTTGGCCTCGACCCATTCGATGGCGGTCGGGTGGATCCGGCCAGGAGAGAGGGCGAGGACGGTCTCGATCTCGTCCATCGGCACGATGAAGCTGGAGAATTCCACCAGCGAACGCTCCTGCTCCAGGGCGAAGGTGAGATCCGAGTGATCGTACGCATCGCCCAACCTCGACCACGCCACCAGATCCGCGCTCGGTGCGATCGCCTTGGTCGGATCGATCTGCAGCAGGGTCAGCTGGTCGACGGTCTCCACCAGTGACACGGGCCGCCGCGCGTCGAGGAGCTGCGCGCGAACGGCGATCCGGCGAGCCTGCTCCGGGGACAAGGTGAGCGTCATGGTCGACACAGTATGGGGAGTTCCGGACGACCTGCTGCCGATTCGAACCGATCTTCCGATTCCGCTTGACCCGGCGGATGTTAACGCTCACACTAAGTCGCATCGTGACGACGGTCACACTGGGCCGCCGCAGTGAAACACTGGAGGACGACAGTGAAGAAGACCCTCATCGCTCTGTGTGCGCTCGCCTTGGGCGGGATGTCGCTCAGCGCGTGCGGTAGCAGCGAAGAAGGCGCCGACGACGGCTCGATCACCATGGGCTTCGCCCAGGTCGGGGCCGAGAGCGGCTGGCGTACCGCCAACACCACCTCGATCCAGGAGTCGGCCAAGGAGGCCGGGATCGATCTCAAGTTCTCCGACGCGCAGCAGAAGCAGGAGAACCAGATCAAGTCGATCCGGTCCTACATCCAGCAGAAGGTCGACGTGATCGCCTTCAGCCCCGTGGTCGAGACGGGCTGGGACGCGGTGCTCAAAGAGGCCAAGCGTGCCAATATCCCCGTCGTACTGACCGACCGGGCGGTGGACACCGAGGACCCCTCGCTCTACGTCACATTCATCGGCTCCGACTTCGTCGAAGAGGGCGAGAAGGCCGGGCAGTGGCTGGTCGACAACGCCGAGGCCTCCGACGTCGACAAGGACGGCACGGTCAACGTCGTCGAGTTGCAGGGGACCACCGGATCTGCCCCGGCGCTCGACCGCAAGAAGGGGTTCGAAGACGTCATCTCCTCGGATTCCAAGATCAAGGTCACCGCCTCCCAGACCGGCGACTTCACCCGTGACGGCGGCAAGCAGGTCATGGAGGCCTTCTTGCAGTCGACCCCGAAGATCGACGTCGTCTACGCCCACAACGACGACATGGGCCTGGGCGCGATCGAGGCGATCAAGGCGGCCGGAAAGAAGCCCGGCACCGACATCAAGATCATCACCGTCGACGCGGTCAAGGACGGGATGACCGCGCTGGCCGCGGGCGAGATCAACTTCATCGTCGAGTGCAGCCCGCTGCTGGGCGACCAGCTGATGGACGTCGCCGAGAAGGTCGTCGCCGGCGATGAGGTCCCCGAGCGCATCGTCACCGAGGAGACCACCTTCACGCCGGAGCAGGCCGCCGAGGCGCTGCCCGACCGGAAGTACTGAGCCCGTCGACCGAGGTACCTCGGCGAGGCGTCGCTTCCTTCGTGGAACTCCCCGAAGGAAGTGCGCGCTCGCCGAGGTCACTCGGTGAACGGTCCGCCGCCCCCTCCGTGCCACCCGACCCCGCAGGAGTCAGTACGACATGAGCCAGGCAGATGTGAAACAGCCCCTGCCCGTGGTGGAGATGCTCGACGTCTCGATCACGTTCGGAGCAGTGCGGGCGCTCGACGGCGTCTCGCTCCGCCTCTTACCCGGGGAGGTGCACGCGCTCATGGGGGAGAACGGGGCCGGGAAGTCGACGCTGATCAAGGCGCTGACCGGGGTCTACACGATCGACGCCGGACGCGTGCGGATCGACGGCGTTGAGACCCAGTTCGCCACCCCGGCCGCGGCGCAGCAGGCGGGGATCAGCACGGTCTACCAGGAGGTCAACCTGGTGCCAAACCTCACCGTGGCCGAGAACATGCTCCTCGGCCGAGAGCCGCGCCGCTTCTCGCGGTTCGGCCCGATCGATCGCCGCGAGATGAACCGTCGCGCGTCAGCGTCGCTGCAGAGCCTCGGCATCGAGGTCGACCCCGGTTCAGAGCTCGGCAGCCATCCGATCGCCGTCCAGCAGCTCGTCGCGATCGCGCGGGCCGTCGACACCGACGCCCGAGTGCTGATCCTTGACGAGCCGACCTCGAGCCTCGACGCCGATGAGGTGGCCCGGCTCTTCGAGGTGATGCGCAGGCTGCGCGAGCAGGGCACCGCGATCGTCTTCGTCTCCCACTTCCTCGACCAGATCTTCGAGATCTCCGACCGGTTGACGATCCTGCGCAACGGCCGCGTGGTAGGCGAACGGCTGACCGAGGAGACCACTCAGCTGGAGCTGGTCCAGCTGATGATCGGCCGCGACCTCCAGGCCCTCGAGCGAATCGACCGGGCCGCGCACGAGACCGCCGAAGAGGCCGCCGAGCGCCGTCTCCCGGTATTGAGCGCCGTCGGCCTGGGTCGGAAGGGGAGCCTGGAGGCCATCGACCTGACCCTGTACGCCGGGGAGGTCGTCGGCATCGCCGGTCTGCTCGGCTCAGGGCGCACCGAGCTCGCCCGGCTGCTCTTCGGGGCCGATGCCGCCGACACCGGCGACCTGACGGTGAACGGCTCCAGCGGGCGTCGGCTGCGCAGCCCCCGGCATGCGATCGACCGCAACCTCGCCTTCTGCAGCGAGGACCGCAAGGCCGAAGGAGTCTTCGAGGAGCTCTCCGTGGCCGACAACATGATGCTCGGCCTCCAGGCCAGCCGCGGCTGGCTGCGGCCGATCCCGACGGCCACCAGGGACAAGCTGGTCGCTGAGTACATGACCGCTCTCGACATCCGGCCCGCCGATCCGAGCCTGCCGATACGAAGCCTGTCCGGTGGCAACCAGCAGAAGGTCCTGCTGGCGCGCTGGTTGATCACCGAGCCCGACGTGCTCCTTCTAGACGAGCCGACCCGCGGCATCGACATCGGTGCCAAGACCCAGATCCAGCAGCTCGTCGCCGATCTCGCCGGGAAGGGGATGAGCGTCGTGTTCATCTCCGCCGAGCTCGAGGAGGTGCTGCGGCTGAGCCACCGGCTGGTGGTGCTCAAGGACCGCCGCAAGATCGCCGAGCGGCCCAACCGGGAGATCGACGTCAACGACGTACTCGAGATCATCACCGGCGAGCCCGGAAGCCTCATCGGAAAGGAGCGGGCCGATGCCTGAGCCCACCAGGACGAGGGCGGTCAAGGAGGTCGGCGCCCGCGCGGTGAGCCACCGTCTCTTCTGGCCGCTGGCGGCGCTCGGCACGCTGCTGGCGATCAACCTGATCGCGACGCCGACGTTCTTCAACGTACGCATCCAGGACGGTCACCTCTACGGCAGCCTGGTCGACATCGTGCGCAACGGCGCCCCGGTGCTGCTGGTGGCGATCGGGATGACCCTGGTCATCGCGACCCGCGGGATCGACCTCTCGGTGGGTGCCGTGGCGGCGATCGCGGGCGCGGTCGCCTGCGTCTACATCGTCAAGAGCCCGGCCGACGGGGCCGTCGGCACGGCCATCGTGGCGATCTCGATGGCGCTCGCGGTCTGCGTCGCGCTGGGCCTGTGGAACGGCTTCCTGGTTGCTGTGGTCGGCATCCAGCCGATCATCGCCACGCTGGTGCTGATGGTCGCCGGCCGCGGGATCGCGATGCTGGTGACCGGCGGCCAGATCACCACGGTCAACAACGACGCCTTCGCCGCGCTGGCCTCAGGCCATCTGCTCACGCTGCCGGTGGCGGCGCTGATCGCGCTCGGCGTCTTCGCGGCCACCCAGATCGTCGTACGCCGCACCGCGCTCGGTCTGCTCATCGAGTCGGTCGGGATCAACCCGGAGGCGAGCCGGCTGGCCGGCGTACGCTCCCGCACGATCATCTGGACGGTCTACGTCTTCGCGGCGCTGTGTGCAGGGGCGGCCGGTCTGATCATCGCCGCCAACACCCACTCGGTGAACGCCAACAGCCTCGGGTTGTGGATCGAGCTGGACGCGATCCTGGCAGTCGTCATCGGAGGCACCTCACTTGCCGGCGGCCGGTTCTCGCTGACCGGAACGCTGGTCGGGGCGATGCTGATCGCCACCCTCACCCGGACCATTCCCAACATCGGGATCCCCGCCGAGGCCAACTATCTGTTCAAGGCGCTCGTGGTGGTGATCGTGTGCCTGCTGCAGTCGCCGAAGGCGCGGGCGGTGCTGCAACGACGCCGCGAACCCATCCCGACGAGCCGCGAGGAGGCAGTCGTATGAGCGCCCAGGTCGCCACGACCGACGGAGGGCTTCTAGCCCGGGTCGGCCGATTCAGCCCGCCACGGCGCTACCTGCCCGTGCTTGGCACGTTCGCCCTGTTCATCGGCATGTTCGGCGTCGGCGGGATCCGCTACGACGGATTCGCTGACCCGCAGGTCTTTCTCACGCTGCTGCTCGACAACGGCTTCCTGATCGTGCTCGCGGTGGGGATGACGTTCGTGATCCTCACCGGTGGGATCGACCTATCGGTCGGCTCCAACGTCGCGCTCTCGACTCTCATCGCGGCCAGGACGCTCGAGCTCGGCTGGCCGGTGGCCGCCGTCCTCGGCGTCGTGCTCCTGTCCGGCACGCTCCTCGGCGCGGCGATGGGGCTGCTGATCCACTATTTCGACATCCAGCCGTTCATCGCGACCTTGGCAGGCATGTTCCTGGCTCGCGGACTCTGCTACCTGATCAGTGTCGAGTCGATCCCGATCAAGAACGAGACCTTCTCGGCCATCGCGTACGGCTCGATCACCTTGCCAGGTGGCTACTACCTCGGCTGGACGGCGGTCTTCGCGCTCATGGTCGTCGCAGCTGCCGCGTACGTCCTCTCCTCGACACGCTTCGGGCGCACCGTCTACGCGCTCGGTGGCAGTGAGCCGTCGGCGCTGCTGATGGGGTTGCCGGTGGCTGCGACCAAGGTCGGGGTCTACGCGATCAGCGGTCTGTGCGCGGCGCTCGGCGGGTTGCTGTTCGCCCTCTACACGCTCTCGGGCTACTCGCTCCACGCCGTCGGGATGGAGCTGGACGCGATCGCTGCCGTGGTCATCGGCGGCACGCTGCTCACCGGTGGTCGTGGGCTCGTGATCGGGTCGCTGCTCGGGGTGCTCGTGCTCGGGACGATCCAGACCTTCATCTCCTTCGACGGGACGCTGTCGTCTTGGTGGACTCGGATCTCTATCGGGGTGTTGGTGTTGGTGTTCGTGGTTGCGCAGAGGGTTTTGACGCGGCGTCGGTAGGGGATCGGGGGCCTGGCTTGGTCTGGCTTCCTGATGCTGTCGGGCCGGTGTGTTTTGTGGTTGGTGTTTGCCGCCGAGAATTTTGGCTGGCTATCGGGTCGGCGGCAGGGGTTTGGCGCAGCGGTTTGGGTTGGGCAGAGGCTTGGGCCTGGTGGGAACGGCGCTCTGGTTGGAGGGGTTGGTGGGCTGGTGAAAGACATTTTTCTTTCACCAGCGCGCGCCCCTGTCGCCGGGGCGAACGAATTTTCGTTCGCGCAGAAGGGCGCCTTGTGGTCAGCGGGTTTTTCTGGCGTAGCGACATAACAGCTACCTTCCGTGGGGCAGTGCTCCGCGGCCCACCCCAACCCCGAAAACACAGCAACCCAACGAAGTGTGAACCCGGGACGTACGACCAAAAGCCTCTGACCAGCCCCCTACAACCTCCCGAGCGCCGCCCGGAACGGGTCGAGGCCGAGCGAGCCGAGGTCGAGTGCGGCGCGGTGGAAGGCCTTGAGGTCGAAGGCATCACCCGCACGAGCCCGGGCGTCGTCGCGGGCCTGGAGCCAGATCCGCTCACCGACCTTGTAGGACGGCGCCTGGCCCGGCCAGCCGAGGTAGCGAGCGACCTCGAAGTCCAAGAAGGCGTCCTCCATCAGGCAGTGCTGCCCGATGAACTCGCGGCCGAGGTCGGGGGTCCAGACCTCGCCCGGGTGGAAGCCGAAGGGGTTGTCCTTCGGGATCGTCAGCTCCAGGTGCATGCCGATGTCGATGATCACCCGGGCAGCCCGGAAGGACTGGCCGTCGAGCATGCCGAGGCGGTCGCCGGGGTCGTCGAGGTAGCCGAGATCGTCCATGAGGCGCTCGGCGTAGAGGGCCCAGCCCTCGCCGTGGCCCGAGACCCAGCACATCAGCCGCTGCCAGCGGTTGAGCAGCTCGGCGCGGTAGGCGGTCTGGGCGACCTGGAGGTGATGACCCGGTACGCCCTCGTGGTAGACGGTCGTCAGCTCACGCCAGGTGCCGAAGGAGGTGACCGACTCGGGCACCGACCACCACATCCGGCCGGGGCGGGAGAAGTTCTCGGAGGGGCCGGTGTAGTAGATCCCGCCATCGGCGGTGGGCGCGATCATGCACTCGATCCGTCGGACCGGCTCGGGGATGTCGAAGTGCACCTCCGCCAGCTCCGCGATCGCCCGGTCGGCGGTGGCCTGCATCCACTCCTTGAGCGCGTCGGTCGAGGTCAGCTGGCGCGCGGGGTCCTTGTCGAGATGGGCCGCGGCCTCGGCGAGGCTCGCACCCGGCAGGATCCGGTCGGCCGTGGCGTCCATATCGGCGGAGAGCCGTTCGAGCTCCTGCCAGCCCCAGGCGTACGTCTCCTCGAGATCGATCTCGGCGCCCAGATAGCGCCGCGAGGCGAGCTGGTAGTGCTCGCGTCCGACGGCCTCCTTCGGCAGCCCGACGGGAACGAGCTCGTCGGCCATGAAGCGCCCGAACTCGGCGAACGCCTCGTTGGCCTTCGCCGCCGAGGCCTCGAGCTCCGCGCGCAGGGAGGGCGGCGTGCCGTCCGGGGCCCGGGAGACCAGACCGGTGAAGAAGGCTCCGGCTCCCTTCTGTCCGGTCCAGCCCAGGATCTGGTCGGTGACCTTCGCGTACTGAGCCGCCGCGGAGACCCGCCCGGCCGAGGCCTCCTCGCGCAGCGTCGCGGTGTATCCCGCGACCGCCTCCGGCATCCCCGCCAGCCGCGCCCCGATCGCGGCCCAGTCGTCCTCGGTGTCGGTCGGCATCAGGTCGAAGACCTCACGCAGGTTGTGGATGCCACTGGAGATGACCGAGACGAACTTCCGATCCAGCTGAGCGTCGGCGAACTCGATGTCGAGGCCGGTCCGCTCCAGGAACGCTTCCTTGGCGACCTGCTCACGCTCGTCGAAAGGCTCGATCGCGGCCACGTCGGCGTAGGCTGCCCGGTTGAGCTCCTCCACCGCCTGCATCCCGTCGGGGGACAGGTCGGGGAGCTCGGCGTCGTGGCCGGCGACACCGACGTACGTCGCGGTCAGTGGGTCGAGGGCGCAGAGCTCCTCGACATAGCGGTCGGTGCGGGCGTCTACGTCACGGGTCACCCGGCCAACCTTAGGACCGCGACGTCTCGGGGCAACTCAATTCCGGGCCATACGCAACGAACACGTCAGACTTCGCGTAGGAGGTGTGTGAACGTGCCAGAGGAGGTGTCCGTGGATGCCGATGAGCAGGAGAGAGAGCCAGACTTCGGGGCCTGGGTGGCCTCGAGGGGGCCCGCGCTGCAGCGGTTCGCCTACCTGGTGACCGGCAACAACTCCGACGCCCCCGACCTGGTGCAGGACGCCCTCGCCCGTGCGCTGCCGCGGTGGGATTCGCTGGCGGCGTCCGGGACGGCGGAGGCGTACGTGAAGAGGAGCATCGTCAACGGGTCGATCAGCGGCTGGCGCAAGCGCCGCCGGCTCGTGCTGGTCGAGGACGTCGAGCCCATGGCCACCAGCCACGAGCCCGGCCCCGAGGAGCGCGACGCGGACGAGGCGTGGGCACTGGTGCAGACGCTGCCGTCCAACCAGCGAGCGGCGGTGGTGCTCCGGTTCTACGAGGACCTGTCGTTCGCGCAGATAGCCACAGTGCTCGACTGTGCCGAGGCGACCGCCCGGTCGCATGTGCACCGGGCGCTGGCCAAGCTGCGACGGCGTCTGGAAGAGCAGGGTCTGGAAGAGCAGGGATCGAACAAGCAGGGAATGAACGAGGGGGTTGACAATGAGTGACTTCGAGCGCGAGGAGCGGGCCTTCCGGGCCGCCCTGGCCCGTGCGGCCGACGGTTTCGAGCCGCGGGAGCTCGCGATCCCCGGGGTCTCTGAAGAGTCTGGGCCGGCTGACCTGTCCGACGAGACCGAGAAGGCCGAAGAGAAGGCACCCGTACGCCGGAAGGCGCCTTGGATCCTGGCTGCTGCCGCCGCGGTGCTGGCCGTGGTCGGCCTGGGTGGGGTGGTGGCCAACCTGCAGACCGACGGCAGCAGCGGCGGCGAGAGCACGGCCGCGAGCGACGCCTCCGGTGTCGAGGATTCCGGCGGCGCACCCAAGGCACTCGCCGATCAGGACGGGGCCGCCCCCGAAGGCACCTACCGCGAGCCCGGCCGCACCGACCTGCCCGCACCCGCCGAGGGCAATCGCTGGGCGGTCCGCTACAACATCGCCTTCCAGGTGCCGGAGGAGTGGGCCGACGCGACGGCGCCGGCGCTGCCGGAGTGCATCGCGGAGCCGGGTGACCAGTGGGACACCGTGCCGCGGACGCCCTACGTCGCGAACATCACCAACCGGCCGGTGCCGAGGATCGCCTGCAACGAGACCAGCGACCGTGACTTCCCGCCGCAGTTCGGCAAGGTGCCGTTCGCGCTGTGGCAGCCCTACGTCCTGATCGAGAAGCCGGGCAAGGGAGCCAGTCTCCAGACCGGTTCCTGGGAGCACGAGGGCTGGCTGCTGACCCGGGTCCAGATCGAGGACGCGTACGCCACGATCCTCACCGGTCCCGGTGACGACGAGATCAACAACCAGGTCAAGGGCTCGCTGAGGACGACACCGAAGGACCCCTACGGTTGTGAGACCGCCTCGCCGCTGGCAGAGGGTGACCCGGTCCGCCCGAAGACCGAGCCGTCGACCTCGCCGCTGGAGGGCGATGCGCCGGAGTCGATCGCGCTCTGCCGGTACGAGCCGTCATCTGCATCGCTGACCGGTTCGCGCGAGATCACCGACACCGACGCAGCCGGCCTCGTGAAGGCGATCCGGAGCGCGCCACGCCGCTCCGGCCCCAACACGCCACAGAACTGTGCGCCGGGGCAGCCGGTCACGGCCTACGTCATCCTGCGGATCTTCCGGGACGGGGACACTCCGAAGGACGTCTACGTGAACTACGAGAACTGCGCCGACCACGGGTTCTACGACGGCATCACCGTGCACGAGCTCACCGCGGCGGCCTGTCGTCCGGTGTTCGCCGAGGCGCCGGTCACGATCTACTCGGTTCAGGACGACGTGGCCAAGGTCTGCCTCTCCTGACCCTCGGTTGCTGGCCGCCCTCGCTCGGGAAGGGCGGCCAGCAACCGAGTAGTGCGCCAGGCGGCGTAGAGGAAGAGGAGCACGAGGAGGCCGTTGCGCCAGGCCAGGACCTCGGTGATCCACGGTGAGCCGATGTCGTCGAAGGTGAGCATGTAGCCGTACATCCGCGGGAAGATCTCGTGGGTCAGCAGCGTCACCGCGACCAGCACCACCGACCAGACCCCGAGCCGCCCGCGGGCGCTGCCGCGGAGCAGGACCAGCCCGGCGGAGGCGGCGGGGAGCAGCCAGAGCATGTACTGCGGGCTGAGCACCTTGTTGGTCACCAGGAAGGCGGCCACCGTCGCGAGCACCAGCCACACGATCGTCTCCTCGGTCCGCGCGCCGTTGGGGAGCCGACGCCATGCGAGGACCCACCAGACGATGACGAGCGCCCCAGCGACCACGGAGGCGACCGTCGCGGCGAGGAGCAGCGGCTCGACCATCGGCCCGCTGATGTCGTAGGCCTTCCACTGGGTGTAGTCGATGGCATGGCCGCTCGCGGGGCCGTCGTGTCCCCAGGCGACCATCGCCGGAGTCGCGAAGACCGACTCGATCTGAAGCCCCCGCTCGCCCTGATAGCTCAGCGGCGTCCAGAGCCGGTCCCAGCCGCCGAGGACCAGACTCATCCCGGCCAGTGCGAGTCCGGTGCCGGCGACCGTCAGGACGACCAGCCGGCGCGTGGCGCGATTGGCCGCCAGGGCCGGGATGACCAGGATCGGCCAGTACTTCGCGCCGGTCGCGAAGGCCGCGAACGCCGCCGCCACCCCTGGCCTCCTGACCGCGTAGAGCACCGCCAGACCGACCATGATCCCCGGAAAGAGGTCGAAGCGGGCGTACGCCGTCGCCCCCAGAGCCGGGATCGCGGCCAGCCACAGCGCCTCCGCGCCGGAGACCCCTGTTCGCGGGTGGTCGCCACGCCGGTTTCGGACGAGCAGCACCATGAAGAGCAGATCGGTCAGCGCCGCCGTCGCCAGCACCGTCACGATGTAGGCATCGCCACCCAGGCCGAACAGGCCGATCGCCGCGTACGGAAACCAGAGCAGCAGCAGCGCCGGCACCGGATACTCGATCAGCGTCTGTGCTGTCCCGTCAGCGGCCAGCGCGTCGAGGCTCTCACGGTAGTAGTTGACGTCGCCCACCACGCCCCACTCGGCGCCCCACCAGTCGAACCAGCTCTCCGCCGCGGCCGGGAAGCCGTAGAGGACCACCAGCCATCCCCGGGTCACCAGCCATGCCAGGGTGACCAGGAGATATCGCCGAGAGAACGTGATCACGGAGCCATCTTCTCAGGAGCTCCGTAGTCGATCGCGGCCCTCCTCAGCGAGGCAGACCGCTGGCGCGCCAGGCGTTGGGGCTGGGGTGGAGAGGGGCACGCAGCTGGGGGGTGGCCCAGAGGGAGCGCGGCTTCTTCTTCGGGGGCTCGCCCGCCGATCCCAGGGCCGAGAAGACGGCGACGATCGCGGCTACGTCCTCGGGGGTGGCGTTCTGGTCGATGACCTTGAGCAGGGGCTTCTGCTCTTCGGGGTTGGTCATTCCGTGACCACCTTTCGGTTCTCGGTCTGCCTTACGTCGGGCTTTCGCCGAGTCGGCGCAAACTGTCCTCGCTCGCTTCGCTTCGCTGCGGGCAGTTTGCGCCGACTCGGCGCGCTTGCGAAGAAGCAGGCAATATCCCGCTCCTCGCTCGCTGCGCTCGCATCAGAGCGGGATATTGCCATGCTTCTTCGCGGGCAAGGTCTCGCGCTTGGTGCGCAGGAGACGGAGCGCGCGGGTGACCTCGGCGCGGGTCTCGTGCGGCGGGATGACCGCGTCGACATAGCCGCGCTCGGCGGCGATGTAGGGGTTGGCCAGCGTGGTCTCGTACTCGTCGATCAGCTCGGCACGCTTGGCCTCGACGTCGCCGCCGGCGGCTTCGATCTCGGCCAGGGTGCGGCGGTGGACGATGTTGGCCGCGCCCTGGGCGCCCATGACCGCGATCTGGGCGGTCGGCCAGGCGAGGTTGATGTCGGCGCCGAGGTGCTTGGAGCCCATCACGTCGTACGCGCCGCCGTAGGCCTTGCGGGTGATGATCGTGACCAGCGGGACGGTGGCCTCGGCGTAGGCGTAGATCAGCTTGGCGCCGCGGCGGATGATGCCGTTGTGCTCCTGGTCGGTGCCGGGCAGGAAACCGGGCACGTCGACGAAGGTGATGACGGGGACGTTGAAGGCGTCGCAGGTGCGGACGAAGCGGGCGGCCTTCTCGGAGGCGTCGATGTCGAGGCAGCCGGCGAACTGCATCGGCTGGTTGGCCACGATGCCGACCGGTCGGCCCTCGATGCGGGCGTAGCCGATGATGATGTTGGGCGCCCACAGCGCCTGCACCTCGAGGAACTCCTCGTCGTCGACGATGTGCGAGATGACCTCGTGCATGTCGTAGGGCTGGTTGCCACCGTCAGGGATGAAGGTGTCGAGCTCGCGGTCGAGGTCGGAGATCTCCAGGTCGGCTCCGGTGGTCGAGCCTGTCGAGACCTCGTAGGCCGGCGGCTCCTCCATGTTGTTGGAGGGGAGGTGGGAGAGCAGCGCCTTGACGTACTCGATCGCGTCCTCCTCGTCGGAGCCCATGTAGTGGGCCACGCCCGACTTGGAGTTGTGGGCGAGCGCGCCGCCGAGCTCCTCCATGGTGATGTCCTCGCCGGTGACCGTCTTGATGACGTCGGGGCCGGTGATGAACATGCCGGAGGTCTTGTCGACCATGATCGTGAAGTCGGTGACGGCCGGGGAGTAGACGTGGCCGCCGGCGCAGTTGCCCATGATGAGGCTGATCTGCGGGATCACGCCGCTCGCGTGGACGTTGCGCTTGAAGATCTCGCCGTAGAGCCCCAGGGAGACCACGCCCTCCTGGATGCGCGCGCCGGCACCCTCGTTGATCCCGATCAGCGGGGAGCCGGTCTTGATGGCGAGGTCCATGATCTTGGTGATCTTCTCGCCGTAGACCTCACCCAGCGACCCGCCGAAGACGGTGAAGTCCTGGGAGAAGACGCAGACCTGGCGGCCGTCGATGGTGCCGTAGCCGGTGACCACGCCGTCGCCGAAGGGGCGGTTCTTCTCCAGACCGAACGCGGTGCTGCGGTGACGGGCCAGCTCGTCGACCTCCTGGAAGGAGCCCTCGTCGAGCAGCATCTCGATGCGCTCGCGGGCGGTCTGGCGTCCTTTCGCGTGCTGCTTCTCGACAGCCTTGGCGGAGCCGGCGTGGACGGCCTCGTCGAGACGACGCTCCAGCTCGGCCAGTTTCCCGGCGGTCGTGTGCAGGTCGATGACTGGCTCGTTGGTGGGTTCGGCGCTCACGGTGCTCCTTTGGACTTCGGGCGGTGCGAGGGCCAATCTAATGCCCGTGCCACCATCTGCGATGCGACGCCCGTCACTTGACCACGCCCGGCTCCGTGCGCTACGAGGCGGCTGGCGGGTCGAGATCCTCGACGAGACGCCCTCGACGAACGCGGCCCTGGCTGCGCGGGCGCGTTCGGCCGAGGCGCCGGGTCTGGTGATCACCACCGAGCACCAGACCGCGGGCCGAGGGCGGCTCGACAGAGGCTGGACGACCCCGGCGCGCTCGGCGCTGGCCGTCTCCGCACTGCTGCGGCCCTCCCCGTCGATCCCGGTGGAGCGGTGGCCGTGGCTGCCGCTGATGACCGGCGTCGCCGTCGCCTCCGCGCTGCGGCAGATGGGGTACGCAGCGGGGCTGAAGTGGCCCAACGACGTGCTCATCGAGGGTCGCAAGGTGTGCGGGATCCTGATCGAGCGGATCGAGGTCTCGACAAGCTCGACCACCGAGACGGGTGCGGCGGCCGTGATCGGGTTCGGGCTCAACACCTCGCAGACCCGCGAGGAGCTGCCGATCGAGAACGCCACCTCGTTGGAGCTGGAGAGCGGTGCACCCGTCGATCGCACCGAGGTGCTGGCCGCGTTGCTGGCGGAGCTGGGGGCGGCGTACGAGATCTGGGGGTCGGCGCCCGACGAGCTCGCCAGTCGCTACCGAGAGCTGTCGGTGACCGTGGGCGAGCAGGTCCGGGCCGAGCTGCCGGGTGGCGAGGTGTGGGAGGGCGTGGCCACCGCGATCGACGACTTCGGCCGGCTGGTCATCGCGACCGGCGAGGGGCCGCGGGTGGTCGGCGCGGGCGACGTGATCCACGCTCGGCTCCGTCCGTAGCCGTGACCGGGGCGCTCGACCGGGCTCGTGACCGGCGGTCGTGACGAGCCGGATGGCATGATCGGGTCGTGGCGAAATCGAAGCAGCCCGTCAACCTGACCTCGGCGGAGGTCGCTGAGAAGGCAGGCGTGAGCCTGGAACAGGCGAAACGTCTGTGGCGCGCTCTGGGGTTCCCGGAGATCGGGGACGACGAGGCGTTCTTCGACGAGGCCGACGTGAACGCCCTCGCCAAGGCCAACGAGATCGCGGGCAACGGGCTGGTGAGCTTTGACCTGGTCGTCAACCTGACCCGCGGTATCGGACAGTCGATGGCGCGACTCTCCGACTACGAGGTCTCCGCGCTGCTGCACCACGTCGAGACGCAGGACGAGGACGACCGTACGCCTGCCGAGATGCTGAAGGCGACCGTCTCGGTCTCGGAGCAGTTCGAGAGCGCTTTCGAGGAGATGATGATCTTCGCCTGGCGCCGGCACATGCGCGCCGCGCTGGCCCGGGCCGAGGCGTCGATCGCCGGACCGGAGGAGCAGCTCGGCACGGTCTGGCAGACCGTCGGGTTCGCCGACATCGTCTCGTTCACCGCGCTGTCGAACACGCTGACCGAGGAGAAGATCGGCGACCTGGTCGAGCTCTTCGAATCGCGGTGCGCCGACGTGGTCGCGACCTGGGGCGGTCGGATCATCAAGTCGCTGGGTGACTCGGTCCTCTTCGTCAACGACGACCCGCTGCAGGCCTACGGCACCGCCGAGGGGATCATCAACGTGATCGGCCGCGACCCGCGGATGCCGGACGTACGCGTCGGGCTCGCATCCGGCAACGTCGTCTCGCGCTTGGGGGACGTCTTCGGGCCGCCGGTGAACATGGCCGCGCGGCTGACTGCTGTCGCTCGCCGCAACCGGATCATCGTCGACGAGGCGACCTCCGGGTCCATGCCCGAGGACGAGTTCGAGACCCGGCGACTGGCCGCTCGACCGGTTCGGGGCTTCGGGATCGTGGAGCCCGTCGCTGTCCGTCGTGTCTGAATCGTTACCGTCGAGAACCCTTCTGACCTGCGATTTCGCGGATCTGTTCACGTTCCGTTCTAGTTAACAGTAGATCAACGGCACGCCCTCACTGCTTTACCTGACGGTGCCTTCATGGGCATGGTGGAGAGCGCCATTCGGGGGTGCACGTTTGTCATGCCCAATTCGTTGCACTGTGGCATGAAAATGTCACTGGCAATATCGTGCAATCCTTTGCCAAGGGCTCTTTACCTCCCTAATGTCGATCTCATGATCGAGGTACAGGAGATCAAGCTCGACCCCGAGACGCGGCGAGCATGGCGGAACGATGAGGAGCTGACGCTCTCTCGCAAGGAGTTCGACCTGGTCCATGCCCTGATCAAGAGGGCTGGCAGTGTCGTCTCCCGCGACGAGTTGATGAGGGACGTGTGGAACGCGACCTTCTACACCTCGTCGAAGACCATCGACGTCCACCTGGGATGGGTGCGTCGGAAGTTGGGCGACGACCCTCGGAAGCCCCATCTGATCACCACGCTGCGCGGCAAGGGCCTGCGCTTCGAGAAGGCCTGACCTTCGCTGAACCTGCCGGGGCCGGATCTCGCGGATTGCGTGAGGGGGATCCGTGAAATCGGCCCCGGCAGGGCAGGCTCATTACCCTGTCGTCGTGACCCTCGCACCGACACTTGCGATCATCGGCGGTGGCCAGCTGGCCCGCATGATGGCTCAGCCTGCAATCGCGCTCGGCCTCCCGCTCCGGCTCCTCGCCGAGGGTGAGGGTGTGTCGGCCGCTCAGGTCATCCCCGACCAGATGGTCGGCGACTACCGTGACCTGGACACGTTGAAGAAGATCACCGAGGGTTGCGAGGTGGTCACCTTCGACCACGAGCACGTCCCGACCGAGCACCTGCACGCGCTCTCGGCCGCCGGCGTCGCGGTCCGACCGGGGCCCGACGCGCTCGTGCACGCCCAGGACAAGGGCGTCATGCGCGCCCGACTGACCGAGCTCGGCATCCCGTGCCCGCGCAACGCCATCGTCTCCTCCGTCGCCGAGATCGAGTCCTTCGGTTTCCCGTGCGTGCTCAAGACCACTCGCGGCGGCTACGACGGCAAGGGCGTCTGGGTCGTACGCGGCGTCGACGACGTCGCCGAGCCGCTCCGCATCGCGGAGGAGGCTGGCGTCCAGGTCCTGGCCGAGGAGCTGGTCGACTTCCGCCGGGAGCTCTCCGCGATCGTCGCCCGTTCGCCGAGCGGCCAGGCCGCTGCGTACCCGGTCGTGCACACCTACCAGGAGAACGGCGTCTGCAAGGAGGTCATCGCCCCGGCGCCCGACCTCTCGCCCGAGCTCGCTGTCGAGGGTGAGCAGATCGCGCTGCGCATCGCGGGCGAGCTCGGCGTCGTCGGCATCCTGGCGGTCGAGATGTTCGAGACCGTCGACGGCCGGCTGCTGGTCAACGAGCTCGCCATGCGTCCCCACAACACCGGCCACTGGACCCAGGACGGTGCCGTCACCTCGCAGTTCGAGAACCATCTGCGTGCGGTGATGGACCTTCCGCTGGGCTCTCCCGCGCCGCGCGCGAAGTGGTCGGTGATGGTCAACATCCTCGGCTCGACCAGGGAGAACGTCGGCCGCCTCTACGACGGCTTCCCGCATGCCATGGCCCGCGACCCCCACCTCCGCGTCCACCTCTACGGCAAGGAGATGCGCCCGGGGCGCAAGGTCGGCCACGTCAACGTCTACGGCGACGACCTCGACGACTGCCTCGAGCGCGCCCGCCACGCCGCCGACTGGTTCCAGGGCGATCTCGGCAACGACTCCGACTAGCTCACCCGCCCCGCCCGCCGAGTCCGCACTTGTGGCGGGCCGAGTCTGCAGTTATGGCGAGGTGAAACTGCAGTTGTGGGCGTCGAGTCTGTAGTTGTGGGGGCCGAAACCGCACTTTTGGCGGCCGCTGCACGAGTGCAGTCTCGGCCCGCCAGAAGTGTGGTTTCGGTTCGCCAAAGGTGCAGATTCGGCCCGCCACAAGTGCAGTTTCGGCGAGGCTTCAGATGCCTAGGCGATGGCGCTCGGTGGCGACGACGTCGCGGGCGATCTCGGCGTCGGAGGCCTCGGCCGCGAGGGCGGTGACCGCGGCGTCGGGGTGGGAGGTCTCGTACGCCTCGGGGCTGCTGGCCGCGGTGGCGCTGACCCGGGCGAAGTCGTCGAAGAGCTCGGCCTTGGCGGCGAGGATGTCGTGGATGCGCTGGTCGACGCCGACCTCGGAGAGCAGGCGGTGGACCTGGACCGACTGGAGCTGACCCATCCGGCGGGCGCGCGCGATCGCCTGCCACTCGATGGTCGGCTTGAGCTGGGGCTCGCAGATGACGACGACGCTGGCCGACTGGATGTTGAGGCCCACGCCACCCGCGAGGATCTGGCTGACCAGGACCGCGCCGTGGCCGGCTGCGGAGAACTCGTCGACCATCCGCTGGCGCTCCTCGGCCGGCACCGACCCGGTGAGCGGGCCGAAGACGTCGCCCGGGAGCAGCGTGACCAGGTCGTCGAGGACCTTCCTGAAGTGGGAGAACACGATCACGCGGCGGCCGTTCTCCTCGGCCTCGCCGACGATCTCGATCAGCCGCTCGACCTTCGCCGACGAGGTGCCGTGGAGCATCGCGGCCTGGCGCATGGCCATGAAGTTGCCGTCGCGGACGCTCTCGGCGTACGCCCTCTCGTCGGCCGTAGACAGAGGCAGCCAGTCCTCGACCTCGACGAGGCCGGGCAGCTCGGTGAGCACGTCCTCCTGGTTGCGGCGCAGGTAGACGGGCGCGACCTGCTTGCGGAACCGATGCGGGTTGAACTCGTCCGCGGAGAGCAGCAGGTCGGGGCGGAGGTAGGAGACCAGGTTGCGGAACTCCTCGATGCGATTCTCCATCGGGGTCCCGGTGAGCAGGATGGCGCGCTCGGAGGAGTCCAGCACCCGGCGTACGCGTTCGGTGCGCTGGGTCCGGGGCGACTTGATCATGTGTGCCTCATCGACCACGACGCAGGCGACCTCGACCTGATCGAGGAGCGGCTGGATCGCGTTGAGGGTCTCGTAGGTGGTGACCGCGACGCCACCCTGCTCGACCCAGACCTTGGCGGCCTTCAGCCGCCGGTTGCCGTGGAGCCGGTGGGGGATCAGGGTCGTCTTCGAGTCGGTCTCGCGCACCCAGTTGGTGACCACGGCGGCCGGGCAGACCACCAACGTGTGCGACGCGCCCATGTCGTGCAGGTGGGCGAGCACCGCCAGCGACTGGAGGGTCTTGCCGAGGCCCATCTCGTCCCCGATGATCACCTTCATCTGCACGAGTGCGAAGCGGACGCCGAAGTGCTGGTAGCCGCGCAGCGAGGCGGTCAGGTTGTTGGTGCGCAACTCCTGCGCGCGCACCGCCTCGACGATCTCGGCCGACAGGTCGCCGTGGATCTTGTCCTCGTCCTCGGTGAGGAAGCCGAGCTCGGAGAGCATCGCGTAGTAGTCGGCCGGTCGCTTCTCGAAATCGTCCCACGGGTCGGCGGGCCGGTTTCCCGGACGCACCCGGCGCGCCATCTCGGCCCGATGCGCGATCGCGCGCAGCGCGCCCTGGAAGTCGTCGAGGCTGGCCGCGCCGGCCAGGATCAGGTAGAACTTCGCGCCGCCGTTGGACGACTGAGCGAGGGGCCGGGTCAGCGGCCGCAGCGACTGGACCAGCGCCAGCTCCGCCCCCGCATCCTTCGTACGCCGCCCAGCCTCCCACTCCGCCAGACGCGCGAGCAGCCTGGTGGCTGCCGGGGTGCGGGCCTCGTTGTCGATGGCGAGCGGCATCTCGTCGTAGGTGCGCTGCCACAGGGCCTGTGCCGCCTCCTGCATCCGCATCGCGGTGGCGGGTCCCACGCCCGGCAGCTCGCGCAGGTCTGAGGTGGGCCGGATCACCTCGTGGACGGTGCGGATCCCGGCCTCGAGGAGGGGCTCGATGCGTACGAGATCGGCCAGCTCCTCCACCGGCAGTGACCTGACCGCGGTGTCGGTGTCAGCGCTCCTGACCGCGTTGCCGGCCTCGGTCGCGGCCCGGCGAGCGGGCTCCTCGGAGCGCCTGGCCTCGTTGAGCGCCTCGCCCTCGTTGCGCAGGACCAAGATGCCCTTGCGGTGGGAGAGGACCGCGTCCGAGCCGAGGCTCGCGAGCGCCGGCAGGAGGCCGACGCTCGGCAGCAGCGCCTCGCGGATCCGGACCCGGCGCCGGTCGGGAATTCTGGCCAGCTCACCGAGCAGCCGGGTGGCCTCCGCCTCATTCGCCCATCGGTGAAGGTCGAGAACACGCTTCCCGGCTAGCTCCGCTTCCTCGCGGCGGCTCGCGCGCGACAGCAGGCGCCGCGCGCCGTAGGCCTTCTTCGCCTGCGCGGCATCGCCGGCGACATCGGCCAGCGCGTCGACGAGCTCCTGGGTGGCCTCGTCGACGGGGTCGAGCGCGTGACGTCGCGCGATCGCGGCCAGTCGCGGGCCATCGCTCCGGTCGAGCGCGATGCTGCGCCAGGCCACCTGCGCCGCCCGCTTCAGCTCGGCCGCGCTCGCTCGATAGTGGTCGACCGCCGCAGCCGCGTCCCGCTCGATCTCGGCCCGCGCCCCGGTCGCCGACGCCGCCTGCCTGGACCAGGACGAGACCTGCCGCAGCCGGGCCGGGAGCGCCTTGCGCTCCGCCTTGCTCAGACCGGCGAACCGCTCGACCGTGGCTCGGGTCGGTGGCGCGCTGAGGACGACGTCGGTGCTCGTAGCTGGATCCATCTGCCTTTGTGGGGGTCGCGGGGGACTGCGGGACGGCGTCGGATGACCCTAGCGGGCTGCACCGACATCGAGATGACGGGCGAAGGTCGGACCGATGACGCCCGCGACGTGGGACGCCACATAGCCTGTCCCTATGAGTGCACGCGTGGGAATCGTGATGGGGTCCGACTCCGACTGGCCGACGATGAAGGCGGCAGCCGAGCTTCTCGACGAGTTCGGCATCGAGTGGGAGGCCGACGTGAAGTCGGCCCACCGGATGCCGCAGGAGATGCTCGACTACGGCCGCGAGGCCGCCGGTCGCGGCCTCTCGGTGATCATCGCCGGCGCGGGCGGTGCCGCCGCGCTCCCGGGCATGCTCGCCTCGGTCACTCCGCTGCCCGTCATCGGGGTCCCCGTGCCGCTCAAGTACCTCGACGGCATGGACTCGCTGATGTCGATCGTCCAGATGCCCGGTGGCATCCCGGTCGCCACCGTCGCCATCGGCAACTCGAAGAACGCCGGCATCCTCGCCGCCCGCATCCTCGGTGTCTCCGACCCCGAGCTGCAGCAGAAGCTGGTGGCGTACGAGAAGTCCCTGGCCGAGCTGGCAGCGGCCAAGGGCGAGGTCGTCCGCAACGCCACCCGATCGTGAGTTGTGAAACTCAGCGTGGTCTATAGGTCACTTTGAGCTTCACAACCTCGGTTCGTCCCGGTCAGGTCAGGCCTGAGCGCGCTGCCGTTCGAACCAGATCTTGCTGGGGCAGGTGTCCATGACCATCGGTACGCCGGCAGCGGCGGTGCGCTCGAAGGCGGCCTCGTCGACCACGCCCATCTGGAACCAGACGCCGCCCGCACCGATGGCCACGGCCTCATCAGCGAACTGCCCGGCGGCCTCGGAGCGGCGGAAGACGTCGACGACGTCGATCTTCCCGACGGCTGCGGCGGCCTCGGCCAGGGACGCGTAGACCTTCTCGCCGAGCACCTCCTTGCCCTCGGCTGCGGCGCCGGGGTGGATCGGGATGATCCGCTTGCCGTGCTGCTGGAGCTCCTGCGCGATCGAGTATGCGGTCCGGTAGGGGTCGCCGGAGAGGCCGACCACGGCCCACGTCTCGCTGTCGTCGAGGAGGTTGTCGATGGTGTCGGAGTCGAGCCAGGCGGCAGTCATGTCGGGGTAACGAGACGGCGGCCAGAAGGATTCCGGGGCGCCGGCATTACCGGTGAGTAGTTAATGGTCATAAACTGCGACACATGAGCGCTGACTACCCGTTGTTCGCCCTCTCCGAGGAGCACCAGGAGATCCGCAAGGCCATCCGCGAGATCTGCGACGCCAAGATCGCGCCGGCCGCAGCCGCGGTCGATGAGGAGGCTCGCTACCCGCAGGAGGCGCACGACGCGCTGGTCGAGACCGAGTTCTTCGCGCCGCACGTGCCGGAGGCGTACGGCGGTGTCGGTGCCGACGCGCTCGCGACCGTCCTGGTCATCGAGGAGATCGCCCGCGCGGACGTCTCGGCCTCGTTGATCCCGGCGGTCAACAAGCTCGGCTCGCTGCCGGTGCAGATCGGTGGCTCCGAGGAGCTCAAGAAGAAGTACCTCGGCAAGCTCGCGGCCGGCGAGGGCAACTTCTCCTACTGCCTCTCCGAGCCCGACGCGGGCTCGGACGCCGCCAACCAGAAGACCCGGGCCGTACGCGATGGTGACTTCTGGGTGCTCAACGGCGTCAAGCGCTGGATCACCAACGCGGGCGTCTCGGAGTACTACACCGTCCTGGCCGTGACCGACCCGGAGAAGCGCTCGAAGGGCATCTCTGCCTTCGTCGTGGAGAAGTCGGATGAGGGCGTCTCGTTCGGTGCCCCGGAGAAGAAGCTGGGTATCAAGGGCTCGCCCACCCGCGAGGTCTACTTCGACAACGTACGCATCCCCGCCGACCGAATCATCGGCGAGGAGGGCATGGGTTTCGCCTACGCCATGCAGACTCTCGACCACACCCGCATCACCATCGCCGCGCAGGCCGTCGGCGTCGCCCAGGGTGCGCTCGACTACGCGCTGGGCTACATGAAGGAGCGCAAGCAGTTCGGCAAGCCGATCGCGGAGTTCCAGGGCCTGGAGTTCATGATCGCCGACATGGGCATGAAGATCGAGGCCGCTCGCCAGCTCACCTACGCCGCCGCGGGTCGCTCCGAGCGCGGCGACAAGGACCTCACCTTCTTCGGTGCTGCGGCCAAGGCCTTCGCCTCCGACGTCGCGATGCAGGTCACCACCGACGCCGTCCAGCTGTTGGGTGGCTACGGCTTCACGCGTGACTACCCGGTCGAGCGGATGATGCGCGACGCCAAGATCACCCAGATCTACGAGGGCACCAACCAGGTCCAGCGCATCGTCATGGCCCGCCAGCTGCTCGCCGGTATCCAGTCGACCCTGTGACCGATCGGTGCACTGCGCCGGCCAGGCGCAGTGCACCGATCGTGCATGTGCACGATCGGTGCGTTCTGGTGCCGGCGCTATCGTCTGCGCCATGGGAGATGACGGGTTTCGGCTCCGGGAGTGGCAGGCGTCGGACGCGGGGGTTCTGCTCGCGGCGTACAGCGGGGCGGGGATGGCGACGGAGAGGCCCGGCGACGTGGCCACCGTCGAGGACGCCGAGCGACTGATCGCGGGGTGGGCGGAGGAGGCGGATGCCGATCGTGCCTACACCTTCGCCGTCGTCGACGGAGACGACGTCCTCGGTCAGATGCGGGTCACGACCCAGCTGCGCGTCCATGGCATCGGCTGGATCTCCTACTGGACCCTCGAGGAGCATCGCGGCAAGGGCGTCGGCGGCACCGGCCTGAAGCTGCTGGCGAAGCACTGCTTCGATGAGCTCGGTCTGTTCCGCCTCGAGACCGGTCACCGTATCGACAATCCCGGCTCGTGCCGCGTCGCGACCTCGGCAGGCTTCCTCGTCGAGGGCCGCGAGCGGCAGAAGCTGTTGTACGACGGCGTCCGCTACGACACCGAGACCCACGCCCGGCTGGCTACCGACCCCGATCCCGCCTGACGGCGAGAGGGCGGGTACGTCGGCCGAGAAGTCGCCCCGGTCGGCCGAAGCGTCGCTCCGGCGAATCGAGATGTCATGTGGATGGCATGTCGGCCGACGTACGTGACGTCTCGGCCGACGGGGGTGACGCCTCGGCGGGTCAGTCCTGGACGCGGCCGCGGAGCTGTTTGGTCTGGCCGCGTTGACGCTTGGCGTCAAGGCGGCGCTCCTTGGAGCCGCGGGTGGGCTTGGTGGGGCGGCGGGTCGGGGGTGGTGGGGCGAGAAGCTCGCGTACGCGCTCGGCCAGACGCTCGCGCGCGGTGATGCGGTTGCGGTGCTGGGAGCGCTGCTCGTGGGAGACGACGTGGATCGGGCCGGGGGAGCGGGCGAGGAGGCGGGCGCGCTGGCGCTCGTCGAGGGCGGATGACTCGGCCGGGTCCCAGGAGAGCTCGACGCGGGAGTCGGTGGTGTTGACCGACTGCCCGCCTGGGCCGGGAGAGCGGGAGAAGCGTTCGACCAGCTCGGCGTCGGGAATGACGAGACCGTCGGGCAGCCCAGGGCCCGGCGACACTCGAAGATCCTTCACTCGAAGAACCCTAGTCCGCGGGGCTACCGAGCGGCGGGCCCGGTCGAGTCGCGCACCACGAGCTCGGCGGGGACCCGCTGCCGCCGGGCGCGTGCGCCGGGTTCCTTCAACGCCAGCGCCAGCGCCCGGGCGCCCATCTCAGCCATCGGCAGGCGGACGGTGGTGAGTCCGGGGGACAGGTCTTGGGCGACGGCGACGTCGTCGAAGCCGCTGACCGAGACCTGGCCGGGCACCGAGACCCCGGAGCTGCGCAGCTGGGAGAGGCATCCGATGGCCATGTCGTCGTTGAGGGCGATGACTGCGGTCGTACGCGGGTGGTCGGCGAGCATCCGGCGGATGCACTCGCGTCCGCCCTCGCGGGTGAACGGCCCTTGGAGAACGGGTACGTCGCCGGCGTCGAGTCCTGCCGCCTCGAGTGCGTCGCGCACACCTTCGAGGCGGTCGGCGACGGTGGTCAGCTCCAGCGTGCCCGAGACCACGACGATGCGACGGTGGCCCAGGCCCAGGATGTGCTCGGCTACGGCGCGGCCGCCGGGGCGGTTGTCCGGCAGCACGCTGTCGACCCCGAGGTGGTGCCGGCCGACGACGGCGACGCGGCCGCCCGCCTCCGCGTAGCGCTGCACCTCGAGCCGCATCGGTGCCTCAACCGAGGCGTCCACGAAGCCCGACCCCGCGATCAGGATCGCGCCGACGCGGTTGGCCACCAGACTGCGTACCTGCTCGACCTCGGCCTCGGGATCGCGGCCGGTGTGGCAGATCTGGACGGTGCGGCCGTTCTCTGCGGCGAGGCTGAGCACGCCGCTGGCGATCTCGGAGAAGTAGGGGTCGCCGATCTCGTGCACGACGAGCCCGATGGTCGCGGTCGACCCGCTGGCGAGCGAGCGGGCGTGGAGGTTGGCGACGTAGCCGAGCTCGCGTGCCGCCTGGCGGACCTTCTCAGCCACCGAGTCGCTCACGCCCGGGGTCCCCGAGAGCGCGCGGGAGGCGGTTGCGATCGAGACGCCGGATGCATGCGCGACATCGATCAGGCGGGGGGAGCGGTTGGTTCGGACCATCGATGCCCCTTGTCGTCAGGAATGTGACTCTTGCCACACTAAGCGAGAGTCGGTAACGTCATCGTAAACGCTTACGTAAGCGCTTTCGTAGAGGAGACCCGCAGATGCGCTTCACGAAGACCCCCACCGCGAGCAAGCGGTTCAGAGCAACCCTGGCTGCAGCAGCGGCCGTGACTCTCGCCTCCACCCTCGCCGCCTGTGGCGGCGCCGAGGAAGGAGGCGGCGACGACGAGATCGTGATCGGCATCTCGCTGCCCCTGACCGGCGACTTCAGCGAGCCCGGCAAGGGCATCCAGCGCGGATATGAGGCCTGGGCCGAATACGTCAACGCCAACGGCGGCCTGCTCGGCCGCGACGTACGACTGGAGATGCTCGACGACCAGTCCAGCGCCGAGCGCGTCGCCGCCGACTACGAGAAGCTGATCAACCAGGAGCAGGTCGACCTGATCGTCGGGCCGTTCTCGACCCGGCTGGTGATCCCGGCCGCCCAGGTAGCCCAGGACTACGGTTACCTCTTCGTCGAGCCCGCCGGTGCGGCGCCCGAGGTCTTCGAGGAGGGCTTCGACAACCTCTTCTACGCCGCCCCCGCCGTCGCGAACGACCACTACAAGCTCCTCGCCGAGCACATCCTGGCGATGCCGGAGAGCGAGCGGCCCAAGACCGCGGCGTACGCCTCCATGGACGACCCGTTCGCCCAGGGCACCGCCTACGGCCTCAAGGACGCGCTGGAGGAGGGTGGCGTCAAGACCGTCGCGGACGAGGTCTACCCGCCCAACACGACCGACTTCAGCGGCATCGCCGCCAAGATCGCCGACAGCAAGGCCGACATGGTCGTGGGCGGCAGCCAGTACCAGGACGGCGTCAACCTGATCGTCGCGCTGCAGCAGCTCAACTATCAGCCCAAGCTGGCCGCGTTCTCGACCGCGCCGACCGAGACCGAGTTCGCCAAGGCGATCGGCGACAAGACGCAGGGCATCATCGCGCCCACCGGCTACACGACGAAGGCGGCCTACCCCGAGAACCAGGAGTTCGTGAAGTTCTACGAGGAGAAGCACGGCGAGGCACCGGGTGAGGACGAGGCCAACGCCTGGACCACCGGTCAGGTCGTCGCGGCGGCGGTCGAGGCGGTCGAGTGCGCCGAGCCCGACCCCGACTGCCAGTCCAAGCTGATCGACTGGTTGCACGAGAACGAGGTCGAGACTGTCGTGGGGCCGCTGAGCTGGGACGACAAGGGTCGCCCACAGAGCGCCCACATGGTCCAGCAGTGGGTGGACGGCGAGATCAAGATCGTCCTGCCGGAGGACCAGGCCGAGGCCGAGTTCATCTTCCCGAAGCCGGCGTGGTGAGCCACGTGAGCGAGCGTCAGCGAGCGAGCCATCGGATCATCACGCGCCCGCGTCCGTATCCTGGCGCTTGCGCTACGGAGGTGGGCGCGTGACGGGGGCGCTTCTCCTGCAGAGCCTGATCCTGGGGCTGCTGCTCGGAGGCCTCTACGCCCTGCTCGCCGCCGGCCTGACGCTCTACTTCGGCGTCATGCGGGTCGTGATGATCGCCCACTCCGCGTTCCTGATCCTGGCTGCGTACCTGGCCTGGTTCTTCACCACGCAGACCGGGCTCGACCCGCTGCTCTCGCTGGTCATCACCGTGCCGCTCTTCTTCGCAGCCGGCTACGCGATGCAGCGTGCGCTGCTCTCCCGGCTGCGGCCGGCGACGCTGACGATGATGTCGGTGCTGCTGACCTTCGCGATCGCACTGGTCATCGAGGGCGGCCTCGGCTACCTCTTCTCCGGCACCCAGCGGCGGATCCAGCTCGACTACTCGAGCGCGAGCCTGGAGCTGTGGGGCGCGCGGATCGCGGTGGTCAAGCTGGTCGCCTTCGGGCTGGCCGCGGTCTCGCTCCTGGCGCTCTACCTGCTGCTCAAGAAGACCCGCTTCGGCCAGGCGCTGCGCGCGACGATCCAGCACCGTGAGGCCGCCCAGCTGCTCGGCATCGACACCGACCGGATCGCCGGTTTCGGCTTCGGGCTCGGCCTGGCGACCGCGGCGGTCGGTGGCACCGCGCTAGCGCTCGACGCCACCATCTATCCCTCGCTGCACTGGCACTGGATCGGACCGCTGATGGCGATCATCGTGATCGGCGGCCTGGGCAGCATCCCAGGCGCCGCGATCGCGGCGATCCTCCTCGGGGTGACCCAGAGCCTGCTGCAGATCCCGATGGGCACCACCTGGGCACAGACGGTCTTCTACCTCGCCCTCTTCGCCACCCTCATGTTCCGCCCCCAGGGATTCTTCGGAGGTCGCCTTGCTCAGCGCTTCTAGACACAAGGCTTCTAGACACAAGACTGCGACAGACCGAGAAGGCCGTACGTCCTCGGGTCGCTCCGTCCTGGTGACCAAGCTCGTCGCGGCGGCTGTCGCGCTGGGCCTCGTGCTCGCCTTCCCGGCCCTCGCCCCGGACCCGTTCATCCTGTCGGTGGGGGTGGTGATCGCCAGCTACGCCGCGCTCGCGGTGGCCTGGAACTTCGTCGGCGGGATGACCGGCTACATCTCACTGGGACATGCCGCCTACTCCGGGCTGGGTGGCTACGGCACCGCGCTGCTGGTGACCGAGGCCGGCGTGAACCCGTGGGTGTCGATGATCGTCGCGGCCGTGCTCGTGGGCGTGGCCGCGGTGCCGATCGGGATCGCGTCGTTGCGGGTCCGGGGCGCCTCGTTCGTGATCGTCTCGATCGCGCTCGTGCTCATCCTCCTGCTGGTCGCGCAGAGCTGGTCCGACGTGACCGGCGGGTCGAACGGGCTCCGGGTGCCGCGGCCGTTCGGCACCGACGTACTCCGGCCCGAGCAGCACGAGCGGTTCTTCTACCTGTTCGTCGCGCTGACCCTGGTCGCCCTCGTGCTGTGGTGGGTGATCGACCGGTCCCGGCTCGGCACCGGGCTGAAGGCGATCCGGGAGGACGAGGACAAGGCGCAGGCGCTGGGCGTGCCCACTCATCTCTACAAGCTGGTCGTCTTCATAGTGTCGGCGTTCATGACCGCGATGGCCGGAGGGATGTACGCCCTCTGGTTCGGCTCGCTCGACCCGATCTTCCAGTTCTCGATCCTGACCGGCTCCTATCTGGTGCTGATGTCGCTGCTCGGCGGCGTACGCAGCCTGCTCGGTCCGGTCGTCGGAGCGGTGATCGTGGGGTATGCGGTCGAGTTCTTCAAGACGCAGTACGGCGACACCCAGCTGCACCTGGTCGCCCTCGGGCTGCTCCTCGCTCTGGTCGTGCTCTTCATGCCCGACGGAGTCATCCCCTGGGTGACCGCGCAGCTCGACCGGTTCCGTCCCGGCGACACCTCGATCCGCGAGGTCGATGCCGCCCAGCTGGCCGATGAGCGCAAGGCGCTCGAGGAGGCGAAGTCATGACGTTCCTGACGACCGAGGGACTGACCAAGGCCTTCGGCGGCGTGCGCGCCGTGGACGAGGCCACGGTCAGCTTCCACGAGGGCAAGATCAACGCCCTGATCGGCCCGAACGGGTCGGGCAAGACCACGTTCTTCAACTGCGTGACCGGGATGATCCGGCCCGACTCGGGATCCGTGACCTACCAGGACCGCGACGTGACCGGCCACGCACCTCACCGGATCGCACGTGCCGGGCTCGGTCGCAGCTTCCAGCTGTGCCGGATCTTCCCGCGGATGACGGTCCTCGACAACGTGCTGGCCGGAGTCCGGTCCACGGGCCTGGTCCACCGGCTGCGAGGGGCGCACAACCCCGACGACATCGCCCGGGCGCGGGAGCTTCTGGCCCGGGTCGGCATCGAGCACCTCGAGCGCAGCGAGGCTCGCGACATCTCCTACGGGCAGCAGAAGCTGCTCGAGCTCGCCGGGGTGCTGATGGCCGAGCCCGACACGATCATGCTCGACGAGCCCGCAGGCGGCGTGAACCCGGCGCTGATCGGCCGGATCGCCACGCTCGTGCGCGAGCTCAACGCGGAGGGGCGCACCTTCGTCATCGTCGAGCACAACATGGAGCTGGTGATGAGCCTCTC
The DNA here is from genome assembly GCF_040613495.1 of Nocardioides sp. NPDC006273. Lineage (NCBI taxonomy): Bacteria > Bacillati > Actinomycetota > Actinomycetes > Propionibacteriales > Nocardioidaceae > Nocardioides > Nocardioides sp. NPDC006273. The sequence goes on from NZ_JBEXSD010000049.1 coordinate 35,297, forward strand.
CGACCATGTCGTGGTCTTCGACCGCGGCCGCCCGATCGCCTCCGGTGCACCGGCGGACGTGCAGAACGACCCACGAGTCCTGGAGGCCTACCTTGGTGTCTGAACCTCTTCTCGAGCTCCGCGACATCGAGGCCGGCTACGGTCGTGCGGCCCTGGTCCTGCGAGGCCTCACCGTCACCGTTCCCGCAGGTCAGATCGTCTGTCTGGTGGGGCCGAACGGAGCGGGCAAGTCCACCGTGCTCAAGGTCGCCAGCGGCATGCTGACCCCACGCTCGGGGACCATCACCGTCGACGGGGTCGACGTCACCCGCAACGGGCCGCAGCAGATGCTCCGCGCGGGCATGGCCCACGTCCTCCAGGGCCACTCCGTCTTCAGGGAGATGACTGTCGCGGAGAACGTCGGGCTGGGCGCCTACACGGTGCGCGACGCGGCCGCGATCCAGGAGCGGACCGACTTCGTGAAGACCCTCTTCCCGGTCGTCGCCGAGCGTTGGAACACCCTCGCCGGTGCACTCTCGGGCGGCCAGCAGAAGCAGGTCGAGTTCGCCCGCTCGCTGATGGTGAGCCCGAAGGTGGTGCTGCTCGACGAGCCCAGCATGGGCCTGGACCCGAAGACCACCGCGACCGTGTTCGAGCAGGTCGTACGCATGCGGGACGCCGGTCTGGCGGTCCTGCTCGTCGAGCAGAACGCCCGGCGGGCCCTGGAGTCGGCAGACCTGGGGTGCGTACTCGATCTGGGGAAGGTGCACATCGCAGGCGCCGCTGCCGACCTGCTCGCCGATCCGCGGATGGCGGAGCTCTATCTCGGGGGAGCCGCAACAACCTCAGCAGGGGCCACCGACGGTCCCGATTAGGGGAAGGAAAGCACCATGAGATGGAAGCTGAACCGAATGGTGGGGCGAGGCGTACGCGCCGGTGTGGTCGCCCTCGCAGTGGTCCTGGCCGCTCCGCTTGCCGGAGCCCAGGCACAGGTGCCTGACGGCCCCGGCCTGACCGTGGTCAAACCCAGGGCGAGCCTCGCCGACTGGGATCCGCTGACCGATGAGAAGTGGGCCTTCGAGGACGGCTCGGTGATCCTCACCGAGCCAGGGACGGCGCCCTCGGGCCCGCGGCGCCCCTTCGAGTACGCCGTGGTGACCAAGGGTCCCGCGCTCGGCTCGCTGACCTACCGCGCCGAGGTCCGCATCGACGAGGCCGTCGAGGTCACCAACCGCGACGTGATCCTGGTCTGGAACTACCAGTCACCGACGCGCTTCTACTACGCCCACCTCTCGACCGACAACACCATCTACCCCCACAACGGCATCTTCGTCGTCAACGACGCCGACCGGCTCCGGATCGACCACCAGTGGAACGGCACCGTCGGCGCCGCGCCGTCGATCACCGACGCCGAGTGGCACGACGTACGTCTCGACTACAACGCCCGCACGGGTGCGATCGCGGTCTATCTCGACGGTGCCGACGAGCCCCGGATGACCGCCACCGACACGACCTTCGCCGGAGGCCGCGTCGGCTTCGGCTCCTTCGACAACTTCGGGCGCATCCGCGACGTCACCGTCGCCGGAATCCGCCACCGCTAGAGCGAAACTCAAAGGAGATCACCCATGGGAACCCCACGTCCGTGGGTGAGTCTCGCGGCTGCCGCCATGCTCGCCGCGCTGCTCACCCCTGCCTCCTCCTCGGCTGCCATCCCCGGCAGCGACCCCGTCCCCGACCCCATCCCCGAACAGCCCGTACGCAGCAGCCTCGGCCTCGTGCTCGAAGAGGTCGCCCAGCTTCCCAAGACCGAGCCCTACCCCGCGCCCACCGACCAGCGCCTGGTCCGCCAGAACCGGATCAACTTCATCGGTGAGGTCCCCGACGGCTCCGGCCGGATGTACGTCCCCGACCTCAACGGGCCGATGTATCTGCTCGACCACGGGAAGCAGCACGAGTACCTCGACGTCAAGGACCACTTCGTCGACTTCTGGTCCGGTGCCGGGCTCGGCAGCGGCGCCGGGTTCATCACCTTCCACCCCGAGTTCGAGACGAACGGACTCTTCTACACCACCCACACCGAGCGCTTCGGAGCCTTCGCCAAGACGCCCACCTTCCCGTCGCAGACCAACCCCGGCTCCGGACGCACGGTCAGCGTCGTCACCGAGTGGGATGCCACCGACCCTGCGGCCGACACCTTCGAGGGCAGCAGCCGGGAGGTGATGCGGATCGACTTCGCCGGCCAGATCCACGCCATCCAGCAGATCGACTTCAACTCGACCGCCGAGCCCGGCGACGAGGACTACGGGCTGCTCTACATCGCCTCGGGCGACGGCGGCAACGGCGTCCGGAGCGACGACCCGCAGAACCTCGCCAACCCGTTCGGCAAGATCCTGCGGATCGACCCGCTCGCTCGCGACGGTCGCAACGGGGCGTACGGGGTCCCGGACAGCAACCCGTTCGTCGATCGCGAGGGCGCGATCGGCGAGATCTGGGCGTACGGCATGCGCGACCCGCACCGGTTCTCCTGGGATGCCGAGAAGGGCACGCTCCTGCTCGGTCACATCGGCCAGCACGCGATCGAGGGCGTCTACGACGTACGCGCCGGGGACAACCTCGGCTGGAGCGAGATCGAGGGCCGGCTGCTCTACGACAATGCCGACGAGTGCGCTCTCTACACGGTCCCCGACGACTACGACATGTCCGGCTTCACCCTTCCGGTGGCCTCCTTCGACCACGACCCGCCGGCCAACTACTCCTGCCGGTCCGACAGCGGCCATGCGGTCAGCGGCGGTGTCGTCTACCGTGGCCGGTTGGGCGATCTGAAGGGGAAGTACGTCTTCGGCGACCTGGTCAACGGCGAGGTCTACTGGACCGACTCCCGGCAGATGCGCCGCGGCAGCAGCAAGGAGGCGACGCTGCACCAGATGCAGCTCTTCGACACCTCCGGCAAGCGGCTCTCCATGCAGGACTTCGTCGACCATCCGCGGGTCGACCTGCGCTTCGGCACCGACTCCCACCGCAACCTCTACCTGCTGGCCAAGGCCAACGGGAAGATCTGGAAGGTCGTCAACACGGTGCATCGGCCCTGGCCGAGCGAGGTCGTGCCGTCGATGCGCGAGAACCTGGTCAGCTACTACGACTTCGAGCACCCGTTCGCCCCGGGGTCACGTGAGGAGGACCAGGGTTTCTCGCGGACGCTGCTCGACCAGGTCAACGGCGGCAACGCGATGCAGGTCACCGACTCGGCCTACCGGACCAGCAACAACGCCCTGCAGACCCAGCAGGTCGCCCCGGAGGTCAACGGCAACGACGACTGGAAGGCGGGGTCATGGAATCAGAACGGGGTTGCATCGTTGGCGCCGTTCGCGGGAGCCGAGCAGATCACCGTGGCCGGCTGGTTCAAGGTCGACATGGACGGGCCCGCGCTCAACTCGGTGACCGCCGACCCGAATGACCGGTTCAACGCCATCGGGCTGGCCGGGGTGCTCTCGGGCAACTCCGACGGTCACGGCGTACGCGCCCTGCTCGAGCTCATCAACGTCAACGGCACGTTGCGCCTGGTCGCGCTCGGACGCCGGCTCGATGAGGGGGCCTCGCAGACCTTCGCCGCGTCGGCGGACTGGCAGACCCTGCTGCCGCGAGGGCAGTGGGTGCACCTGGCGGCGACGTTCGACTACACCACGGGCAAGATGGCGCTCTTCCGCAACGGCAAGGCCGTCGAGGGGTTCTACACCTCCGCCGGCGACCCGTGGCAGGTCGACGGCACCGGCACCTCCGAGACGTTGCCGCGAGGCATCAAGGTCGGCGGATCCTTCCCGCAGGACACCGTCGAGCGGAACCCGTGCAACTGCCGGATGGACTCGCTGATGTTCCTCGACCGGGCGATCACGCCGGACGAGGCGCGAGCCCAGTATCAGCGGTTCGTCAACGGCCGCTGATCCCGTCGAGGCGGTGTCCTGAGCCTGTCGAAGGGCCCGCGGCCCGGTTCATCGAACCGGGCCGTGGACCTCGCTGCGGAGCCTGGCCATGGTGGCGTCGAGGTCTGCCGCGGTCCGGGCCGCGGCGCCGAGCTCGTCGCGCAGCGAGGTGGGGACGGTGCCGTCGTACTTGTAGTAGATGGAGTGCTCGACGCTGGCCCAGAAGTCCATCGCGATGGTGCGGATCTGCAGCTCGACCGGCACATCCACGGCGCGGTCGGAGAGGTAGACCGGCACCTTGATGATCAGGTGGAGGCTGCGGTAGCCGTTGGCCTTGGGCTCGGCGATGTAGTCCTCGACCTCGACGACGTCGACGTCGGACTGGCTGCTCAGCATCTCCATGATCCAGTAGACGTCGGAGACGAACGGGCACACCACCCGGATCCCGGCGATGTCGCGGATGTGCTGCTCGACGGCGTCGAGGGTGAGCGGGCAGCCGATCTTGCGCGCCTTCGCGAGCAGGCTGTCGGGCGACTTGAGCCGGGTGCGTACGTGCTCGATGGGGCTGTGGTCGTGGGCGTGCTCGAACTCCTCGCGCAAGATCGCGATCTTGGTCGAGACCTCGTCGATCGCGAACTTGTAGCGCATCCGGAACTTGGCCAGCTCACGCGCCATCTCGTCGCTGCTCGCCTCGACGAGATCGACCAGGCCGGTGATCAAGTTGTGGTCACCGGCGGGGCCGGGCACCGACCGGACGGTCGCGATGGTGCTGTGTCTCCCGCTGATCGGGTCGACTGTTGTCATGCTCCCCCTCCTGACAGAGCCATCCTTGCAGGCGGCGGCAAGACACCGGCGCGGTGCCCCGGCGCGGGGCCGGGCGAGCGGTCCGACGTGCATCAGGGTCTTCCGTCCCTCTTCTTGACGTCGACGTGCACTCGGCCGGGCGCGCTGCGATACAGTGACACCCCTCGGGGGATAAATACCCCTCGGGGGATAAGAGGTCTGTTCGGGCTACCTACGAGAAGGACACTCCCCCACATGCGTATTCTGCTGCTCGTCTCCGCGTACAACGGCCTGACCCAACGGGTCTGGTGCGATCTGAAAGAGGCCGGCCACGACGTCGGTGTCCTGCTGGCTCCGGTCCACGACGACCCTTCCCTGGTGGCGGCGGTCGATGCGATCGAGCCCGACCTGATCCTGTGTCCGTTCCTCAAGCACCGGGTGCCGGAGCAGGTCTGGGACCGCTACCCGACCGTCGTGATCCACCCGGGTCCGCTCGGCGACCGCGGCCCGTCCTCGCTCGACCATGCGACGCTCGACGGTCGCGACCGCTGGGGCGTGACCGCGCTGTCCGCGGTCGAGGAGATGGACGCCGGCCCGGTCTGGGTGACCAGGACCTTCGAGATGCCTGAGGTCCCGATCGCGAAGAGCGCGCTCTACAACGGCCCGGTGGCCGACGCCGCGATGGACTGCGTCGCGGAGGTCCTTCGGATGGTCGCGGCGGGGGAGACCCCGAAACCGGCCGAGGAGTGGCCGGCAGAGGTCGAGGGCACGGGCGAGCTGCCGCTGCTGCGCCGCAAGGCCTTCGAGATCGACTGGTCGGCGTCGGCCACCGAGATCGCCCGGCGGATCGCCGCGGCCGACGGTGCTCCGGGTGCTCCCGCGACCGTCGATGGTAGGACGTACTGCCTCTTCGACGCCGCCACGACTCCCGACGAGCACGGCGACGTGGAGCCCGGCACCGTGGTCGGTGTCGACACCGATGCGGTCGCGTTCGCCACCGGTGCGGGCACCTTGTGGGTCGGCTACGCCGCGACCCTCGGGAAGAAGCGTGGCCCCAAGCTCCCGGCGGCCTGGGTCCTCGATGTCCAGCACGCGCCCTTCCGGGAGATGCCGGAGGCGCTGGCCGAGGCGACCTATGAGCGCGACGGCGACGTCGGCTTCATCACCATCCGCTCCTACAGCGGCGCGATGCACACCCAGCAGTGCCGACGGCTGGCCGATGCGGTCCGCAAGGCGCTCGTCGAGGACACCAAGGTCCTGGTCGTACGCGGCACGGAGCACGCCTTCTCCAACGGCATCCACCTCGGCGTGATCGAGGCGGCGCAGGACCCGGCGGCCGAGGCTTGGGACAACATTCGTGCCATCGACGAGCTCTGCTTGACGATCGCCGAGGCCGAGCAGCTGACCATCGCCGCATTCACCGCCAACGCGGGCGCCGGCGGCGTGATGGCTGGCCTCTGCGCAGACATCACGGTGGCGCGCGCGGGCGTCGTGCTGAACCCCTACTACGACATGGGCATCTTCGGTTCCGAGCTGCACACCTGGGGCCTGCCGAGCCGAGTCGGCAACGAGCTCGCCGACCAGTTGCTCGGTGCGAAGCTGCCGATCTCGGCGACCGAGGCGGCGCGCATCGGCATGGTCAGCGATCTCGGCCCGCGCGACGCGGCCGAGTTCGACGGCTGGCTGCGCGGCTTCGCGCAGCGTTCTGTCGAGCCGGAGGCGTACGAGTCGGCCCTGGCGGCCCGGGACGCACGTCGTGCCGAGGCGCTGCCGATGTCCTACTACCAGAGCATCGAGCTGGCCGAGATGGCGCGGGACATCTTCGACGACAGGTACGGGTTCGCCGCGAAGCGGAAGGCGTTCGTCAGCAAGGCTGCGCCCACCGAGACGCCGGCCAAGATCACGTTCTGACCACGTTCTGACCGTTGACAAACTAGAACGCGTTCCACCAACCTAGAGGCGTGTGATCTGACTCACACGCCTCTAGGAGGAGCACGTGACCCAGGCGCCCCCACCGCCCGACATGACCTTCCAGCGATCGGGCCGCGATCCTGCGGCGCTCGGCGCGAGGCTGGAGCAGTGGCTGGCCACGGCACTTCCGCCCGGCGCCGATCCCGAGGTCGCGCTCCTGGGTGGCATCGACGCCAACGGGCTCTCCAGCGAGACCGTCCTGCTCGATGTCACCTCGACCGAGGGTGGGGTCCGGGGGACGAAGGCGTACGTCCTGCGGGTGGCACCCCGTCCGGAGGACATCCCCGTCTTCGCGACCTATGACCTGCAGGCGCAGTACGACGCGATGCGCCTGGCCGGGTCGCTGAGCTCTGTGCCGGTGCCGGAGGTCGGGCTCGCCGAGATGAGCGGCTCGGTCCTGGGGACCCCGTTCTTCCTGATGGAGCGGGTCGAGGGGGTGGTCCCGCCGGACGTGATGCCCTACAACTTCGGCGACAGCTGGCTCTTCGCCGCCTCGCCGGCGGAGCGGGCCGCGCTCCAGCGGCGCTCGATCGAGGTGCTGGCCGGGCTGCACGGGATCCCCGACGCCGCCTCGCGCTTCGGCTTCCTCGACCCGGCCGTGGCCGGCCACTCCGGGGAGACCCTGGTCGCCCGCAACCTGGCCAAGACCCGGGCCTGGTACGCCTTCGCCTCCACTGCGGAGGAATCGGGTGGCCGTTCGCCGCTGGTCGAGCGGGGCTTGGCCTGGCTCGAGGCCAACCTGCCCGACACTGGCCTCTCCGAAGACGGTGGCGAGCCGGTGCTGTGCTGGGGTGACGCGCGGATCGGCAACATCATCTACCGCGACTACTCGCCGGTCGCCGTCCTCGACTGGGAGATGGTCAGCCTCGGGCCCCGCGAGATGGACGTGACCTGGATGATCTTCGCCCACCGCATCTTCGAGGACCTGGCCGCGATGCTGGGCATGCCGGGGATGCCGGACTTCCTCACCGTCGATGAGGTCCGTGAGGCGTACGCCGCCGCGAGCGGTGTCGAGCTCGGCGACCTGACCTGGCACGAGGTGCATGCGGCGGTCATGTGGGGAGTCATCTATCTGCGGATCGCGGCTCGGCAGATCCACTTCGGGGAGATCGACGCGCCCGAGGAGCCGGAGTCGGTGCTCTACCACCGGGCGATGTTCGAGGCCATGCTGGACGAGGTCGGCGCGTGAGCGGGGCTCATTCGGAGTACGTCGGTGTCGGCCCGCTCGACGAGTATCCGATCCATCAGCTTCCGCGGCCGGTGGCATGGGCGGGGAGCAGCGACCGCAACTTCTACGACCGCTGCTACCTCAATGCCCACGACCGGACCGGCGAGATCTTCCTCATCACTGGAATGGGGTTCTATCCCAACCTCGGGACCAAGGACGCGTACGTCCTGCTCCGACGTGGCGACGAGCAGACCGCCGTGCATCTCGGCGACGGGGCCGACCCGCGGGGCGGTGACCGGATGGAGCAGCGGGTCGGGGCGTACCGGATCGAGGTCTCGGAGCCGCTGCGGAAGCTCCGGGTGGTGATGGAGGAGACCCACGGGGTCGCCCTCGATCTGCGCTGGGAAGGTTCGTTCGGCGTGGTCCAGGAGCAGCCGCACGTGATGCGCCAAGGGGCTGCCACCGTCCTCGACGCCCAACGGTTCGCGCAGGTCGGGACCTGGGAGGGGGTGATCGAGGTCGACGGGGATCGGATCGAGGTCGCCCCTGGCCGGTGGGTCGGCACCAGGGACCGGTCGTGGGGAATCCGGCCCTCCGGGGAGGGGTTGCCGCCAGGGAAGCCTGCCAACCCGGGTTTCGAGGGGATGTGGTGGCTCTACGTGCCACTCCGGTTCGACGACTTCGCCGTCGTCCTGATCATCCAGGAGACCCCGGACGGCTACCGCACCCTCAACGACTGCACACGTACGTTCGCCGACGGTCGGGTCGAGCAGCTCGGCTGGCCGCACGTCCGGGTCCACTATCGGGACGGGACGCGCCTTCCGGAGGGGGCGACGATCACCTGCACCACGCCGTCGGGGGAGCCGCTGGTGCTCGAGGTCTCCTCGCTCCTCGGTGTGCCGATCCATGTCGGTGGGGGCTACGGGGGCGACTCCGACTGGTCTCACGGTGTCTGGAAGGGCGCTGGGTTCTCTGAGCGGCTGACCTACGACATGAACGCTCCTGAGGTTGTCGGGCGGGTGCCGTTCGGGGTGATCGACCATGTCGGGCGCGCGGTCGCGCGCGGGCCTGGGGTTGGGGATCCTGGGGGTGCTGTTGGGTGGGGGCTCTTTGAGCACGGTGTTCTTGGGCGGCATGATCCTTCGGGGTTTGCCGACTGGTTCGACCGGGTCTGATTGGGTGGCTCGGTGGTCGATCTGTCGAGACCTCGCTCCGCTGGTCGAGAGCCTCGTCCCCGCTGGTCGAGCCGCCGGAGCCGCTAGGCGGAGGCGTGTCGAGACCAACACGGTCTTCCGGTGGTCGAGCTTGTCGAGACCTCCCTGCCGGAAGGTTCCGCTCGAGGGCTGATCGGGGCCGCCGACCCGGCTTCGAGGGTGTTCTCGACATGCCCCGGCGTCAAGGCGATGTATCGAGCTTGTCGAGATGACGGCCTGCGGCCGCCGGCTACGCCGGCCGCTTCGCGGTCCTGGACACCGGACCATCTCGAGAAAACATTTGGCTGGCTATCGGGGCGGCGGCCCGGGTGCGGCGCAGCGGATTCATGCTTCGGAACGGTGATGTTTGTGGGGTGGGAGGGTGGCCCTTCGGGCCACTTACCATCCACAGGTTCGCCGTCGTTCACTCACCGCGAAAAGTACGTTTGACCTGCACAGATAGGTGTTCAAGACGGCTTGGTCGGGGTAGAATCGGAAACACTATGACACGCCTTCGAAGGGAGGTGACAGCAATGAGCATCGACCACTGGGGCACCACCCCTGGAGACCTCGTCTCGTCGGCTCTTGCTGCCATCGAAACCTCCCTTGAGCAGCTCCTTGCGATGGATCCGACCTATTGGCGCACCAGCCAGAAGAAGGAGTTCCTCGCGAAGGTGGAGAAGCTCCAAGCCCAGCAGGCCGCGTTGACGCTGCGGGTGCTGGCTGTCTCCGGTGACATCGCCGCCGAGTCCGGCGACAAGGACGCGTCCGCGTGGATGCGCGCCGAGTTGCTGGTCGACAAGGGTGCCGCGCGGACGCAGATCAAGTTCGCCACTGCTGTGACGAAGTACGAGCTGGTCTCTGCCGGCCTCGCTGCCGGTGTCATCTCCGAGGCCAAGGCCCGGGTGATCACCAAGGCCCTCGACAAGGTCGATGCCGACCCGGTGGCCACAGGCGAGTGTCTGGTCCTGGCCGAGAAGCTGCTGGTCGACTACGCCACCCAGATGACGACCAAAGAACTGCGGATCATCGGCAAGCGGATCCTGATCGAGGTCGACCCCGGCCGGTTCGAGGAAGCCGAAGCCAAAGCCCTCCTCGCCGAGGAAGAACGTGCCCAGCAGAAGACCGCACTCCGGGTGTGGGACAACGGCGATGGAACCGTCGGGTTCGACGGGGTCCTGCCGGTCTCGATCGGGATGCGGTTCAAGAAGCAGGTCGAAGCCTGGGCCCAGCCCCGCAAACAGCAGCTCGTCGAGAAGGGTGCCCCGCTGCCGCCGTGGGAACGGATGATGGGCCAGGGATTCGCGCGCCTGATCGAGACCATCGACCCGACCGCGCTGCCCCGCCACGGCGGCGACGCCACGGTCGTGAACGTGGTGATCAGCCTCGAGGAGCTCCGCAA